>SCUN01000356.1 GCA_004297655.1 Acidobacteriota bacterium
GTCGATGAACTCCGGCACGGGCGGGATCTCGAAATCACTTGGCAGCGGCTGGCTGCATCACCTGCGCTTCTCGCTCTTCTACGGCGTCGGCTGGCCGGTGCTCGTCGCGGCGCTCGCCGGCGCGGCCCTCGCATTGAAGCGCCGGCCGGGTCTCATGCTGACGGTCCTCACCTTTCCGATCATCTATTTCTATGTGATCGGCAGCGTGCGCAACCTCTTCTTCCGCTACGCGATCCCCATGGTGCCGTTCCTCTGCCTAATGGCGGCTTCGGCGGTGGCGGAGCTGGCGGACAGAGTCGTCCGTAGCCGCGGGGCTTTAGCCCCGCGGTCCGGCTCGCGGTCCGGTCCGCGGGCGGCGGCCATCGCGACCTGGGCCCTCGCCCTCGTCGTCATCGCGCCGTCCGCCATGAGCGCGATTCGCTTCGATCGCATCGCCGCCGAAACCGACAACCGCGTGGTCGTCGCGCGCTGGTTCGACGAGAACATCCCGCCCGGATCGTCGGTGGCGCAGAGCGGATCGACGTACGGCTATGCGGAGTTCACGCGCGATCGATTCGTGCCGTGGCTGTGGGTCGGCAGCGCGCGCCAGTTCGTCACCGTCGATTCGCGCACGCGCGCGCGCCGGCGCGTCGCCGGCCTCCCGGATTACATCCTGCTGCAGGAGTCGCCGCTGCCCAACACCACGCAGGACGAGATCCGCGCCTATCTGGCGCAGGGATATGCGCCCGTGCGCCAGTTCACGGCGCTGACGCTCGACCGGCCGCGCGTCTACGATTTGCAGGACGCCTTCTTCATCCCGTTCGCGGACTTCGCCGGCGTCGACCGGCCGGGCCCGAACTTCACCTTGTACAAACGTGGCCAGTAACCGGAAATGGCTCGCGCTCGTGTTGTTCGCGGTCCTCGCGGTCGCGCACACGTGGCCGCTCGCCTCGGCGCCCGGCCGGTACTCGCGCAACGACAACATGGACACCCAGCTCAACGAGTGGACCATGGCGTGGGTCGCGCATCAGGTCGTGCGCGATCCGGTGCATCTGTTCAACGCGAACATCTTCTACCCCGAGAAGCACACGCTCGCGTTCTCGGAACACCTGTTCGTGCAGGGCGTCATGGCGATGCCGCTCTACTGGGCCGGCGTCTCGCCCGTCGCCGCCTTCAACATCATCCTCATCGCCGGCCTCGCGCTCACCGGCTGGGCGACGTCGATCGTCATGCACCGCTGGACGGGCCACTGGACGGCGGCGATCCTGAGCGGCTGCCTCATCGCGTTCAACGCGAGCACGCTCTCGCGCCTCGTCCACATCCAGGCGATGCACCTCGAGTTTTTCCCGTTCATGCTGCTCGCCCTCGACGAGCTGCTGAATCGGCCGAGAGCGAAGGCGGCGCTGCAAGTCGCGCTGTGGTTCACGCTGGAGGCGCTGACCTCGGTCTATTTCCTGGTCTTCATCACGATCGTCGCGATCGTCGCGGCATTGTCGCGCGCGAACGAGTGGTTCGCGAATCGCGCGGCGTTTCTCAAACAGGCGCTCGTCGCGGCGATCGCGGCCGGCGTGCTTCTGACGCCGTTCCTGCTGCCCTACTACCACGCGCGGCAGGAGCAGGAAGCCTTCACGCGGCCGCTCAGCGAAGTCGCGCGCTACTCCGCGCACTGGAAGAACTACCTCGCCTCGGCCGGCACGCTGCACATGGAGACGCTCGGTTGGAGCACGGGCTACGCGACGGCCGATTACCTGTTTCCCGGTTTTGTGGCGCTGCTGTTCACGCTGATCGCGCTTGTCTCGCTCACCGCGATCAAAGATCGCCGCGCCCGCATGGCGCTCGCCTTCGGTCTCGTCTGCTTCGCGTTGTCGTTCGGACCGGCGTTCGCGCCGTATGAATTCCTCTACAAGACCTTCCCGCTGCTGCAAGCCATCCGCGGCGCCGCGAGATTCGGCCAGATGGCGCTCGCCGCCATCGCGCTCCTCTCGGGTTTCGGCCTGGCCTGGCTCGCGACGAAGATGCCGAAGCGCGCCGCGCTCATCGTGGGGATCGTCGCGATCGTCGGCGCGAACATCGAAGCCTGGCGCGCGCCGATCGGCTACTGCGGCACGCCGGAGAACAAGACGTGCCAGGAGTTCACCGAGATCGCGCCGATCTTCAAGACGCTCGATCGTCCCGACGTGAAGGCCATCATCGTCTTCCCGTGGTACGCGCCGGGACCGTCGATGAACTTCAACGCGCGTTACATGCTGCAGTCAACGTCCAACTGGAAGCCGATGATGAACGGCTACTCCGGCTACATGCCGACGAGCATGTTCCTGCACAACCGCGGCGTGCACGACTTCCCCAGCGAGTCGTCGATTCAATACTTGAAGAAGCTCGGCATCACCCACGCCCTCGTGGACAGCCGCAACATGGGCGAAGACACGCTCAAGGCCATCGCGGCCTCGCCCTTCCTGACGCTCGAGAACACCGACGGGAACCTGCAGATCCTGAAGATCAAGTAGATCGCCTGGGGTGTTGCGTTCCGAGCCCGGTTCGGCGACCATCACGTCGTTCTCGTCGTTGGCTGGAGGCTCCACATGCCGGACATCACCCGCCGTCTCGTCGAATCCGGAAGTCGTGATTGGAAAGTCGCCAAAGGGATCGCCATCGTCGTGCGGCTCGAAGGCCTGGCCATGGGCATGTCGCCCCAGTCGCCGGCGTTCGAGTACGCGGCGAAGTCCTCTGCGGCTCGATGTATCGATCTGGCGAAGCGCATCGGAATGCTCGGCGACCTCAACGAAATCGGCGAGCAAATTTCCTATCGGGCCGGCGCCGCGTGGAAAGAGGTGCAGCCGATCGCGCGGCGCAAGCGACGCACCGAGGGCATCGTGACGCTGGCGGTCGTTGCGGCCGGCATCTATCTCGTCGTGACTCAGGGCACGGCGTGGCCAGGGATTGTCGGCGCGGTCCTGGCGCTGGCGGCCCCGGTCGGCTGGCATCTTCGCTGGCCGCGGTAAGAGCTCGTCCTCCGGAGCAACGAGCGTAGCGAGTGATTTGCGTAGAGGGCTCGTCCTCCGAAGCAACGAGCGCAGCGAGTGATTTGCGTAGGGGGCTCGTCCTCCGAAGCAACGAGCGCAGCGAGTGATTTGCGTACGGGGCTCGTCCTCCGAAGCAACGAGCGCAGCGAGTGATTTGCGTAGGAGGATGCCGGGGGTGGGAATCGAACCCACACGGGCCTTTTGAGCCCTCAGGATTTTAAGTCCTGTGCGTCTGCCAGTTTCGCCACCCCGGCGGTAGTGACATCAGGTTAACTGGTTATCAGGGTATCTGGCTATTGAAGGGCCGGCCATTGGCCCTCGAACTATCCGGCGACCGACTGGCCATCCGTATGTTCGGGCAGCTAGAGCCGCCTCGCGGCCGAACGCCAGTTTGTGCGAGTGTGCCGCCGGCATGCCTAGCCAACCTGGGGCGTCAGAAGATGTCCAACGGTCTCTGCGAATTCACGCTCTTCGGTCTCCAGATCATTCGTAGCCATGTTCACACGATAGCGATACACGGAGACGCCTCCGATCTTGCCCACCAGTCCAAGGCCGGCCGGGCGAGAGACATCGGCTGGCAAGACCAAGACCACCTTCGAAACACGATAAGCAAGGGCGTAGGCGAGAACTTGATTAATG
>SCUN01000357.1 GCA_004297655.1 Acidobacteriota bacterium
CTCGAAGCCGTGATGCAGGGTGTCGGCGATGCGCTTGCGGCCGATCCGCGGGCGTTCGTCATCGGCGAGGATGTCGGCGGCAAGTACGGCAACGCGTTTCTGATGTTGCGGCCGCTCCTCGAAAGATACGGCGAGCGCATGCTGAATTCGCCGCTCGCCGAAGGCGCCGTGCTCGGCGCGTGCATCGGCGCGGCCCTGGCGGGCCTGCGGCCGATCGGCGAGATGCAGTTCAACGACTTCGTGGCAACCGGCTTCAATCAGCTGGTGAACAACGCCGCCAAGATCCGTTACCGCTGGGGCGGCGATGTGCCCATGGTCGTTCGGATGCCGTGGGGCGGTCTCCGCCACGCGGGGCCGTACCACTCGCAGAATACCGAGCCGTGGTTCTATCGGACGCCGGGCCTGAAGATCGTCGTGCCGTCCACGCCCCACGACGCGCGCGCGTTGATGGCGGCCGCCGTCGCGGATCCGGACCCGGTGCTGTACTACGAGCACATCGCGCTCTATCGCGACCCGCGCATCAAGCAGAAGCTCGACGTGGAAGCCCCCGCGGCGCTTCCGATCGGGCGCGCGGCGTTGCGCCGCGCCGGCGAGAATCTCGCCATCATTTCGTACGGCGCCTACGTGCATGCCTCGATGCGCGTGGCCGCGGAACTGGCCGCCGAGGGCATCGAGTGCGCGGTGCTCGACCTGCGCTCGCTCGCCCCGCTCGACAGGGACGCGGTGTTGTCACTGTCGCGCCGGATCGGCAAGGTGCTGATCGTCCACGAGGATTCGCGGACCGGCGGCATCGGCGAATCGGTGGCGGCCATCATCCAGGAAGAAGCGTTCGACGCGCTCGACGCGCCCATCCGCATCGTCGCGGCACTCGACACGCCGGTGCCGTACTCGCCATCGCTCGAGGACGCGTTTCTGCCGGGCGAAAATACGATCGCGCACGCGGCGCGGCAGCTCATCCGCTACTAGCCTCGCGCCCAGAGCTCGCCGGACCGATAGCCTTGCTGTGCGGCAGTGTCGTGGCCTCGCTTGAAAACGACTTAATATGACAGAATACGACAGTTTATGGTGTCCTCTTGGTTTGACAGGCCTTTGGGGGCGAGGGACCATACCTCGGCCCGGGCGACCCACCAGCGTGAGAACGCTGTGACCGACGGGGCGAAGCTGTATCCTTTTTTCGAGGCACCTCAGGTCCGAATGAGTCGAGCAGGCACACTGGCCGTGGCGATGCTATTGATCGCCATTCCGGCCACCGCACAGACCTTCCGCCCGCCCGATCCCGCGAATCGCCCGTGGACGACGGCGAAGATGAACATCGGCCCGATCTACTTCGCGCCGACGTTCGAACTGTCCGGCGTGGGCGTGGACAACAACGTCTTCAACGACGAGCAGGATCCCAAAGACGACATCACCGGCACGCTCGGGATGCGATCGCTCATCGGCATCCACTTCGGCGAGCCGTTCGTGCTGCAGATCACGCAGAACAACACGTACCACTACTACCGGCGCTACCGGTCGGAGCGGTCGATCGACAGCGGGCTGAACTTCACGCTCGAGTTCCGCACGAAGTTCTTTCGGCCCTGGGCGCGTTGGAACCGGGTGAAGACCAGCCAGCGTCTCGGCTTCGAGATCGACGAGCGCGCGGAGCGCAAGACGCCGACGTTCGACTTCGGCGCCGACATCAACGCCGCGTTTCGTCTCGGCGTCTCGGTCGCCGCGCGGCGCAACCGGCTGCGGTTCAAGGACACCGAGGCGTACAAGGGGCAGAACCTGAGCGAGACGCTCGACCAGGTGAACGACGCGTATCAGGGGCTGATTCGCTATCAGGTGACCGAGCTGAGTGAGTTGATCGCCGGCGCCGACTACACGCGCGACCGCTTTCCGAAGTCGCCCGATCGCAACAACGACAGCCGGTATTTCTACGGGGGCCTTCGGATCAAGACGGGCGCGACGTTCACGGGCACCGCGACCGTCGGCTATCGCCAGCAGGATCACGTGAAAGCCGGTGTGCCCGATTTCAAAGGCGTCACGGCCGACGTGGACATGAGCGTCACGCCGTCAGAGGCCTTCAAGCTCGATGTGCAGGGCGGCCGCGACATGGGCTACTCCTACATCGAGGCATATCCCTTCATCGTCGAGCAGGGCGCCGGCGCGACGCTGACCAACCGGTTTGCGGAGCATTTCGACGTCGTGCTCTCGGCCCGAGGCCGCTGGCTGAAGTACGACGAGACCATGACTGGCGCCAAGCTGCCGTACACTGAGCGCACCGTCGTGTTGGGTCTGGGCAGCGGCTATTTCGTCGGCGGCGGCACTGGGACGCGCCTCGGTCTGCTCTACGAGCGTTGGCAGCGCGTGTCGCCGGCTGACGGCCGCAGTTTTCACGACAATCGCATCTCGTCCAACTATCGGTTCTCGTTCTGATCAACCACATGCAGACACGCGTCATGAAAACCATCAGACTCCTCAGCCTGATCCTCGTGGCCGTTGCGGCGCCGCTGGCCGCGGCGCAGACGGCATCACAGGGTCCGACTCGCGTCATTCCGGACTACACGATCGGCCCCGCCGACGAGCTCGCCGTCACCGTGTCGAGCCCGGTGCCGCAGCCGATCTACAGCGCCAAGAACTACCGTGTGCAAAACGACGGCACGATTCTCCTGCCCGGGCTCGACGCACCGATCAAGGTCGCGGGCCTGACGGTGCAGCAGGCGCGTGAAGCCATTCGGAAGGCGCTCATCGACGCGCGACAGTTCGAGAATCCGATTGTGGACATCACGGTCACCGACTACCGGGCATCGTCCGTGAATGTGCAGGGCGCCGTTCGCAATCCCGGCAAGATTCCTCTCCGCGCCGACCGTATGACCTTGTCGGATGCGATTGCCGGCGCCGGCGGTCTCCAGACCAACGCGGGATCGCGGATCTACGTGACCGGCCCGAACCGGCCGAAGCCGGAGCCGGAGGCCCGCATCGAAGACGGCCGTGAAGTGTTCTCCAAACAGGATCTGGTCGACGGCAAGCTGCCGGACGCTCGGGTGTACGACGACGACATGGTGTTCGTCGAGGTGGCGCCGCATTTCTACGTGACGGGCTACGTCAAGAACTCCCAATCGGAATACAACTGGGAGCCGGGGATGACGCTGCAGCGGGCCATTGCGATGGCCGGCGGCGCCACGTCTGAGGGCGCGCTCAACCGCGTGGAGATCAACCGCAAGGACCCGAAGACCGGCGGCTATAAGAAGGTGAAGCTGAACAAGGACAACATGGCGACGCCGATCGAACCGGAAGACGTGATCAAAGTTCCCAAGAAACGCATGTAGCTTTGCGGCTTGCGTTTCTCACACCGGACTGGACGCCCAACGGCGGGATCGCCACGCACGTGCGGCTGGTGTCCGCCGCGCTGGTGGCCGCCGGGCACCAGGTGCACGTCCTCCATCGGCACGCCTCGGAC
>SCUN01000358.1 GCA_004297655.1 Acidobacteriota bacterium
CCACTCGATTCGATTCCTTGCTGCGATTGGCCGGCACGGCCTTGTCCACCGCGACGACCGCGTAGAAATATCGCACGCCGGCCTTCGCGGTGTCGTCGTTGAACGAGGTGCCGGTCACAGGCGACGTCATCAGCGGTTGCAGTCTGTCACCCGAGCCTTCGCCGCGCAAGACGAGGTAGCCGGCCAGATCGGCGGCGGTGACGGCGTCCCAGCTCAGGTTGATCGAGCCGGGCGACGCCAGCGCGACCAGACCCGACGGCGCCGGGGGCGGAAACGTGTCGGCCGGCGTCACGCAGGCCTCGGCGCTCGGCGCGCTCTCGACCGCCAGGGGCGCCGTGCCCTGCACCGACCGCACGACGAAGCACGCGCGCTCGCCGAACACCACCGGCTGCGCAAACTTCGTCGTGGTCAGTCGCGCGGCGTGGAGGGGCGCGTCTTTCGTCGTCGGGGCGCCGACGCGATAGACGAAATACCCTGGCGCCGATGCGACCGCGGTCCACGTCAGCGTGAGCGTCTGCTCGTCGTAGGTCACGGCCGCGTCCTGCGGCGGCGCCGGCGTGGTCTCGAGCGGCACGGTCACGAGCGGCGACGCGGCGCCGGCGCGCGTGCGATTCGCGTACGGCACGACCTGGTAGTAACGGATCGAGGCCGACGCCGGCACGGTGTCCGTGAACGCCATCGCCGCGGCGGGATCGGCGGGCGTGAGGCGGGCGACGCGATTCGCCTCGACGCGCAGCGCCTCGGCAAACGGCGGCGCGGCATCGGGCGCGAGCGTCATCGCGTAGATGTCGATGTGATCGAGCAGCAGCGGCTCCGAGCCGTCCTGATTGGTCCTGGGCGGCGTGAAGCGCACGGTCACCGAGTCCGCGCGCCGAGTGACGCTCAGATCGCCGACGGCGACCGGCGCGGGGCGCAGCGGCGGCAACGGCGGCCCGCGCTTGCCGCACGCGGGCGCCACAATTATCAATCCCGCAATGACCAGCGACGAGACGCTCAATCCCACAATGGCTTTCACAGGATGTACCGCGACAGATCGTCGCTCTTCACGATGTCGGCGAGCATGCGATCGACGTAGGCGGCGTCAATCGTAATCGACTGCCCCCCGAGCTCGGACGCGTGAAACGACACCTCGTCCAGCAGGCGCTCCATCACGGTGTGCAGCCGGCGCGCGCCGATGTTCTCCATGCGCTCGTTGACCGTCGCGGCCAGCTCGGCGATCCGCCCGATCGAGTCGTCGGCAAACGTCAGCGTCAGCCCTTCGGTGGCCATCAGCGCCACGTATTGCTTGATCAGCGCGTTTCGCGGCTCCGTGAGAATCCGCACGAAGTCGTCCTTCCCCAGCGCCTCGAGCTCCACGCGAATCGGGAAGCGGCCCTGAAGCTCGGGAATCAGGTCCGACGGCTTCGCGACGTGAAACGCGCCGGCGGCCACAAACAGGATGTGATCGGTCTTCACCATGCCGTGCTTGGTGTTCACCGTCGTGCCCTCGACGATCGGCAGCAGGTCGCGCTGCACGCCGCCGCGGCTGACATCGGGCCCCTGCCCGCCGTCCCGGCCCGCGATCTTGTCGATCTCGTCGATGAAGATGATGCCCGTCTCTTCGACGCGCGCGATCGCGCTCTTCGTCACGCTGTCCATGTCGACGAGCTTCTGCGCTTCCTCGCCGGCCAGGATTTCCAGCGCCTCAGGCACCGTGACCTTGCGCCGCTTGTTCTTGCCCTGGAACATGCCCGGCAGCATGTCGCGCAGGTTCATGCCGATTTCCTCGATGCTCGACCCCGACACCAGCTCGAAGCTCGGCGTCGCGCGCTCGCGCACGTCGAGCTCCACCATGCGCGCGTCCAGCTTCCCGGCGTGCAGCTGCTCGCGCAGCTTCTCGCGCGTGGAGGTCGCGTGGTCGCGCGCGAGCTCGGCGTCACCCGCAAACGCGTCGCCGCGCGCCGCGTCCGGCGCCGTGCCCGTCGGCAGCAGCAGGTCGAGGAGCCGCTCCTCCGCCGCGCGCTTCGCCGCCTCGCGGACGTCGGCTTCCTTCTCTTCCTTCAGCATCTTCACGGCGATCTCGACCAGGTCGCGCACCATCGACTCGACGTCGCGCCCGACGTAGCCGACCTCGGTGAACTTCGATGCCTCGACCTTCACGAACGGCGACTGCGCGAGCTTCGCGAGCCGACGCGCGATCTCGGTCTTGCCCACGCCGGTCGGCCCGATCATCAGGATGTTCTTCGGCGCCACGTCCTCGGCCATGTCCGCCGACAACCGCTGCCGGCGGTAGCGATTCCTCAGCGCGATCGCCATCGCGCGCTTCGCCTTGGCCTGGCCGACGACGTACTTGTCCAGTTCCGTGACGATTTCCCTGGGGGTGAGCGTCACGAAAGCTCTTCCAGCGTGATGGTGTGGTTCGTGTACACGCAGATGTCGGCGGCAATCGCCATCGACTGCTCGACGATGGCGCGCGCGCCGAGCGCGCTGTGCTTCGCGAGCCCGCGCGCCGCGGCCATCGCGTACGCGCCGCCCGACCCGATCCCCATGATCCCGTCGTCCGGCTCGATGAGATCGCCCGTGCCCGACAGCAGGAACATCCGCTGCGTGTCGGCGACGAGCAGCATCGCTTCGAGGCGCCGGAGCGCGCGGTCCGTGCGCCAGTCCTTCGCGAGTTCCACCGCGGCGCGCTCGAGCTGTCCGCGATGCTCTTCGAGCTTCGCCTCGAATCGCGAGTACAGCGCGAAACCGTCCGCGGCCGAGCCCGCAAACCCGGCGAGCACTTTGTCGTGGTAGAGACGCCGGACCTTTTTCGCGCCGTGTTTGACGACCGTCTGGCCAAGCGTGACCTGGCCGTCGCTGGCCATCACGACGGCGCCCCCGTGCCGCACCGCCAGCACGGTGGTGGCGTGAAACGCAGCGCTCTGGTCGTGGGAAGGCATGGAGCGATTGTGTCAAACGTCCGTCGGCGAGGCCAGTAAAGGGGTCAAACTGACCGGTTTACGCTCCAGATAAGGATGGCAGTAGAGTTGCACTGAAGAGGATCGGGGGAAGGCTATGCGTGCATACAACCGTCTGCTGATCACCGTGCTGGCTGGAGGGACCGTCGCGCTGATGGCAACCCCGGCCCCGGCATCCGCTCAAGCGATTCCGCGGACCTCGTCCAGCGAATCCACGTCGTCGGCTCCGCCGCCGCAGTCGCAGCCCGTGCGGTCGGCGCCACCCACCACCAGCTCCAGCGGGTCTTCCTCGTCCGGCTCGTCGGGCGGGTCGACCACTTCGGGCGGCGCGGTCAGTTCGAGTCCCTCGGGTTCGTCGGGATCAGGAAGTTTCGGTGGCACGAGCGCGATTCGGCGCGGCGGCGGCACCTCGGGAACGGCGACCAGCCGTCCGAGCGGCGGCGGCTCCGACACGCCGATCTACGTCGGCGCGGGTTCGCGCGACCGCAATGGCCGTCCGATCACCGGCTCCGCGATTCATCGCGCCAGCCCGATCGGCGGCGGATCGATGTTCAACGAGCGCTGGCTGGGATCAGCCGGCTATCCGTTCAGCCCGTGGGGCCGCTGGTATCCGTGGTATTCGGGCGGCTGGGGTTACGGCTGGGTGTCCTACGACCCGTGGCGCTTCGGCGGCACCCGTTGGGTGTGGGGCCGGTACGGCACGTGGTGGTACAACCCGACGCCGTGGTACGACCCCTGGTATGACCCGTACTACGGCTGGTACGGCATGACGTACTGGAGCGGTGGCGGCGGACGCAGTTACTCCAGTTCGCGCGAAGAGGCCCTCACCGGCTCGGTTCGCGTGAAAGTGAACCCGTCACACGCGCAGGTCTACGTCGACGGCGTGCTGCAGGGCATCGTCGACGACTTCGACGGCCTCTCGGACCATCTCGAGATGAGCGCGGGCACGCATCAGATCGAAATCCGCGCGGACGGCTACAAGACGCTGAAGGACACCGTCAACGTCGAGGGCGGCAAGACGCTGACCTTCCGCGGCTCTCTCAAGAAGTGAAGTTTCTTTCGGCCGTCGCGCGCATCTCGCTCGTCTACGACCTCGCGGTCGGGATCGTGATGCTCGCGGCGACCGATCTGCTCGCAACGGTGTTCGGCGTGCCGCCGCCGACGCCGATCCTCTTCGCGAAACTCCTCGGTCTCTTTCTGATTTGCGTGGGGCTTGGCTACATTCCCGCAATCAGAAATCCCGAAATCCATCGAGGGTATTTGTGGATCTTCGGCCCGCTGCTCAAGGGCGCGGGCGCCGTGACGTTCATCGTCGACTACGTCATCAACGCGTCGCCGCGCGCGTTCCTGCTCTTCGCGGCGACCGACGGCACGCTGGCGGCGCTGACTTTGTGGGGCTTGCTTAGTCTTTCGAGGGAGAGGCCGCGTCTTTCGGGACGATCTTCCGCTCGACCGTAAACTCGCCGAGCTTGGCGATCCGGCCGCCGACCTTGCCGAAGACCTTGATCGTGAAATCCCGGAAACTCGAGTTCTGAAAGGTCTCGGCGCGCGGCACTTCGAGCGTGAATCCGAAGTTGGCGCGCAGCACGATCGCGTCGCTCGTGGCGCCGGGCGCCAGGTCCTTCGCGACCGAATGCGTCACGATCATCTCGTCCTTCATGCCATCGTCGCCGGCCGCCCAGTAGGACGCCGACATCTGAAAGCCGGGCAGCGCGCGATCGCTCGCGTTCTTCACGTGCACGATGGCCTGCGGCACGAGCTTCGTCTTGCCGTTGATGATGCCCATGTCGTAGTAGCCGGACGACACGTCGACGATCTGGACGGCCTTGGCGAGATCGACCTCGGCGCCGCACCCGGCGGCGCCGGTCGCGACGGCGGCCGCGGCGAGGCAACTGATCAGAAAGCGCATAGCCGAATTCTACGCGCTACCGCTGTTCTTCCTTCACTTTGATTCGCTTCTTCGCTTCGTCCCGCGAGATCTTCGCCTGCCGGAAGAGCGTCAGGTCCTCGCCCGTGATCTGCATCACCAGGGCGACCGTGTCTTCCATGGACGGCGCCGGCGAATCCGCCGACCGCGCGCCGACCGTGAGCCACTCGTTCGGCTTGAGCGGCACCTGGCCGTAGTCGAGCATGGCATCCATCAGCGCTTCTCGGATCACGCGCCGGTAATCGTCGCGCGTGACCTGGGGCTCGGCCTGCGCCGCGATGATGGTCGCGCCGCCCTGACCGGTGTTGCCCACGGGCCGCTGCGGGCCGGGACGCTGCAGCTGCGTATACAGGTTGATCGTCGACCAGTAGAGCTCCGGCACCTCGACGTCGAAGAACCATCCGTGGTTCTCGACGGCGTAGCCGTGCGCGTGCGGCACGCCGCCGACGACGGTCATGCCGGGCACGCTCTCGGTCACCTTCTGCGCGATCAGTTCGACGCCGCTTCGCACGGCGGTGACGAACACGTTTTCCATCGTCCGCACCTGCACGCGCACGTTGGCGGGCATCGGCGCGGGCGTCGCGGCGGTCTGGGCCCAAGCGGGGACCGCCGCCGCGGCGATGGCGCTGGCCAGAATCAAAGTCGAGGTCTTCACGTTACTGCTCCTTCTCCGGAGAACGCGTGGTGTTCATCACGCGCAACATCGCGCCGTTGATCTGCGCCTGCGTCTCGTTGAGCTTCTGCTCGAACGTCGCGCGGTCGAGCGAGCGCTGCGAGTTGAGTTCCCGCACGATGTCCCAGATCTGCTGGGACAGCTTCTTGTTCACGCGGCCTTCGCTGTCGCGAATGAGCCCCTCGACGCGCGCCGACAGCGCCGCGTCGCTGACCGCCGGGCCGGACGTGTTCGCCACGGTCCGGACCGACGACGAACGCTCGAGCTCGGCGAGCCGCGTTTCGAGCGCGCGCACCGTTTCGGGCGACACCGCGTTGGCGGACACCGCCTGAACCGGCGCGATCTCCGCGCTGGCCGCCTGCGGCGGCGCGATCATCCGCGTCGCAAGCGCGCGGCCGGCGAATCCGCCGGCGACGCCCGTCGCGAACACGAGCGTGGCGGCGGCGGCCAGCGACCACGCCGGCACCTGGCGCCACACGGGCTGCGTTCGCGCGGTGACGAACGGCTTCCACACGGACTCGTGCGGCGGCACGTCCCACGCCAGCAGATCCTGGCGGACGCCGCGAAACGCGCGCAATTCCTCGCGGCACGTTTCGCATTCGGAGAGATGCTTCTCTACGTTGCGACGTTCGTTGGCATCGACTTCGTCGTAGAGATAGGCGACCAGTTGTTCTCGTTCTTCACACATAGGCATGACCTTCGTTTAACGCGTTCCTTGCCAGCTCGCGCGCCGCAAACTGGCCTCATCGGCCTGCTGGCGTTCCAGGCGCCGTCGCAGAACCGTCAATCCCTGATAGAGCCGTGTCTTGACCGTGCTCAGCGGACAGTCAAGCGCTTCGGCAATCTCCTGAAACGTCAACCCGTGAAACTCCTTCATGAGAATCGCGGTGCGTTGTTCTTCGGGCAGCTCGGCCATCGCCTTCGCGACCGCCGCCGACATCTCGCGTCGGGCCACGAGCACTTCGACCGATTCGGCCGGCGACGGAATCTGCTCGGCCATGTCGGTCGCGTCTTCGCCTTCCGGTACCTGCACCAGCGGCGCGCGCCGGTTCCGGCGCATCCAGTCGCGGCACAGATTGAGCGTGATGCGATAGAGCCACGAAGAAAACTTCGCCTGGCCCTTGAATCCCTTCAGACCCCGGAACGCGCGGAGGAACGCCTCTTGAACCACATCCCGGGCATCGTCCTCCCGGCCCAGCGTCCGATACGCCAGGGCGTAGATCGGCCGCTCCCAGCGGTTGACCAGCTGGTTAAAGCTCTCCTGATCCCCGGCCTGGGCCCGGGCGACCAGCTCTTCATCACTGACTGGCGTCACGCTCACAACGTCTCTCGAGTCCCGTCCCCCAAGCCCGGCCCTGTGGCTTCTGCCGATAAGACGCCCGGGTCTGTGGGACAGTCGGTACTATAGTGCTATCCTTTTTCCTGCCTGAACCGGCCTTGGCCGTCTTCGAGCCGACATGAGCGACGAGAACTTTCTCACCACGGAAGAGGTCCTGGACTACCTTCAGGTCAACCTCCGAACCGTCTATCGCCTGATCAAGGCCGGGAAGATACCGGCCGTTCGGGTGGGTCGGCAATGGCGATTTCGTAAGCGCGACATCGACGCCTGGCTCGAATCCAGCCGGCCCGGTCTCGGCGCCGCCAGCGCGCTCGACGACGGCGACGGCAACGAACGGCCGCGGATCCTGGTCGTCGACGACGAACAGGCCGTGCGCGATTTGCTGTCCAAGACATTGACGATGGCCGACTACGACGTGGACGCGGCCGACGACGGCCCGTCGGCGCTCGACAAGATGCGCGCGGTCGAATACGACCTGCTCATCACCGACCTGAAGATGCCGGGCATGGACGGACTCTCGGTCATCCGCGAGGCGCGCAAACTCGCGCCGGATCTGCGCGTGATCATCATCACGGGCTACTCCACCGAGGCGAGCGCGATCGAAGCGATCAACCTCGGGGTGTCCGGATATCTGACGAAGCCATTTCGTTTGCCGCGGATCCTGGCGGCCGCTGCCCGGGCTCTCGGCGAGCCGGTGCCAACTGCCGACGGGGCCGCCTGATCAAGTTAGACGTCACACGTCACACGTCATAAGTTAGTTCTGCGTGATACAGCTTTCGGGTCTAACTAAGTCGTTCGGCGAACGGGTTCTCCTCGACAACGTGTCGTGGCAGGTCACCGACGGCGAGCGCGTCGGTCTCTGCGGCCCGAACGGCGCCGGTAAGACCACGCTGCTGAAGATGCTGGCGGGCTTTGACGAGCCCGACGCCGGCCTCATCGTCAAACCGGCCGGCACGACCGTCGGCTACCTCCCCCAGGACGGCCTGCACCACCACGGCCGCGCGCTCTTCGCCGAAGTCTCGCTCGCGTTCGCGCCGCTGCTCGAGGCGCAGGCGGAAATCGAGCGCATCGAACACGCGCTGGCCGATCCCGCGCTCCCCGACGGCGAGCACGAGACGCTGCTCGTCAAGTATCACGACCTCAGCGAGCGGTTCCGCCGCGAAGAGGGCTACAGCATCGATCTGAAAGTGGCGCAGGTGCTGCAGGGCCTCGGGTTTTCACGCGAGGATTTCGATAAGCCCACCGAGACATTCTCGGGCGGCTGGCAGATGCGCATCGCGCTCGCCAAGCTGCTGCTCGGCCGGCCCACATTGCTGCTGCTCGACGAGCCGACGAACCACCTCGATCTCGACGCGCGCAACTGGCTCGAGGAATACCTCGTGGCCTATCCGCACGCCGTCATCCTCGTCTCGCACGACCGTTTCTTCCTCGACGCCGTCGTCACCAAGATCGCGGATCTCGCGCTGCGCACGATCACCGACTATCACGGCACGTATTCGAAGTACCTCGTCGAGCGCGAAGCGCGCATGGACCGTCTGCGCGCCGCGAAGAAGGAACAAGACGACGAGATCGCGCGGATGCGGGCGTTCATCGATCGGTTCCGCTACCAGGCGACGAAGGCCGCGCAGGTGCAGAGCCGCATCAAGATGATGGAAAAGATCGTGCCCATCGACGTGCCGCCGGAACGCAAGCGCGTGAAGTTCACGTTTCCGGCGTGCCCGAAG
>SCUN01000359.1 GCA_004297655.1 Acidobacteriota bacterium
CTTCGGCACGGTGACCTTGACGACCTGCGACTGCCCGAGCGCGGTCGCGCCAAAGAGGCAGAACCCGAGAATGACGCCGGTGACGTGTCGCATGGGTGTGATCTCAGTGAACCGGGTGCAGTTCCCTGAGCTTCTTCACGACGGTCGTGAATTTCTCGATGACGAAGTCGATCTCGGCTTCCGTGGTCGTCCGGCCGATGCCGAAACGGATCGACGCCGAGGGCACATTGTCGCTGCCCATGATCGCCGACAGCACATGTGAGGGTTTGCCCGACGAGGACTGGCACGCGGATCCCGAGGACACCGCGATGTCGCCGATGCCGAGCAGCAGTGATTCGCCGTCGATGCCGGTGAAGCTCACGTGCAGGTTGTGCGGGAGGCGGTGCTCGAGCGAGCCGTTCACCTGCACGCCATTCAGCCCGGCGGTCAGGCCTTTCAACAATCGATCGCGGAGATGACGAAGCCGGGCGTTCTCTTCGGTCATCTCCTTTCGACAGATCTCGCAGGCGCAGCCGAGCCCGACGATGCCGGGGACGTTGAGCGTGCCGGCGCGGAGCCCGCGTTCCTGGCCGCCGCCGCGGATCATCGGCGCCAGTTCCGTGCGTTTGCGCACGAACAGGGCGCCACACCCTTTCGGGCCGTACATCTTGTGGCCGGTGAGCGAGAGCAGGTCGATGTTCATCGCCTGCACGTCGATCGGCGTCTTGCCGACGGCCTGCGCGGCGTCCACATGGAAGATCGCGCCGTTGGCGCGGGCGATCGCGCCGATTTCGACGAGCGGTTGGACCGTGCCGATCTCGTTGTTCGCGGCCATCACGCTGACGAGCGCGGTTTCCGGCGTGACGGCGTGTGCAAGCTCGTCGAGTTTGAGGCGGCCGCCGCGATCGACGCCGACGACCTGCACGTCCCAGCCGAGCGTCGCCAGCCGCGAGAATGTCTCGAGAATCGATTTGTGCTCGATGGCCGAGGTCACGATCCTGCGCCGGTTCTCGCGCGCGGTCTCGATCACGCCGTTGATGGCGAAGTTGTTGGACTCGGTGGCGCCGCTCGTGAAGATGATCTCGCGCGCCGACGCGCCGATCAGCGCCGCGACCTGGCGGCGCGCCGTCTCGACGGCTTCCATGGCTTTCCAGCCGAACGAGTGGCTGGCCGAGGCCGGATTGCCGAAGACCTCGGTGAAATACGGCAACATCGCCTGGAGCACGCGCACATCCACAGGTGTGGTGGCGTGGTAGTCGAGGTAGATCGATTTCGCCATTGGCGGAGACGATTGTAATACTGATGCCGCAGTACGGCTGTAGCCGCAGGGCTTTAGCCCTGCGGTCTGCCGGCGGGCTGAAGCCCGCCGGCTACTCAGTACTTATGATTTCCGCACCCGAGAGCGCGGCTTTGAGGGTGTGCCACGCCAGGCTCGCGCATTTGACGCGCGCCGGGAATTCGCGAACGCCTGAAAAGACGGCCAGCTTCCCCACCGCCGATTCGTCCGGCTCCTCGTCCATCGGCGTCGTCACCATCTTGTGAAACGCCTCGAACAGCGCTTCGGCATCGACGACGGAGTGGCCTTTGACGGCATCGGTCATGAGCGAGGCGGACGCCTTCGAAATGGCGCAGCCGCTGCCCTGGAACATGGCGTTCGTGATGACGCCGTCCTGGACGGTCAAGGTCAACGACAGGCGGTCCCCGCAAAGCGGATTGTGCCCGTCGGCGTGATGCGTCGGCGACGCGATCGCGCCGAAATTCCGCGGGCGCCGATTGTGATCGAGGATGACTTCCTGGTAGAGGCCGCGAAGATCGTTATCGCTCATGGCAAGTCACCAGCCACTGACCATTGACCACTGACCATTAGAAGAACCCGAGCTGCAGTTTCGCGGCTTCCGACATGCGGTCCTTCGACCACGGCGGTTCCCACACGATCTCCACGAACGCGTCCTTCACGCCCGGGACGGCCTTGACCTTCCAGCGCACCTCGCTCGGAATCTGCTGCGCGGACGGGCACGCCGGGCTCGTGAGCGTCATGTTGATCAGGACGTTCTTGTCGGCGTCGACGATGATGTCGTAGATCAGGCCGAGCTCGTAGATGTCCACGGGGATTTCCGGGTCGAACACCGTCTTGATCTGATCGATGATCGGCTGCTGCAGCTCGGCCGTGTTCGCCGGATCCAGCGGACCGACATTCGCGGCCGGGCTTTCCTCACGCGGAGGCGCGGAGAGAGCTGACGTATCCAATCCCGGAGCGGTTGGAGAAGCCGAAGCACCCTCCGCGCCCCCCGCGTCCTCCGCGTGAGCCGGATCCTTGTCGTTCTTCAGAAACGAAAACATTCCCATCCCTATCCCATCACTTCCTGGACGCGCGTGAGCGCCCGCGAGAGTGCGTCGACGTCTTCTTTCGTGTTGTAGAGCGCCAGCGACGCGCGGGCCGTGGCGGGAATTCCGAAGCGGTCCATCACCGGCTGCGCGCAGTGGTGGCCGGTGCGAATCGCCACGCCCTCGCGGTCGACGATGGTGCCGATGTCGTGCGGGTGAATGCCGTCCATGACGAACGACAGCACGCTCGCCTTCTCGGGCGCCGTGCCGATGATCGTCACGCCCTTCACCGCTTGCACGGCGTCGGTCGCGTACTTCAGCAGCGCGGACTCGTGCGCGTGGATGGCATCGAACCCGATGCCCTGCACGAACCGGATCGCCGCGGCGAGCCCGATCGGCCCCGCGATGTGGGGCGTGCCGGCTTCGAACTTATAGGGCAGATCGTTCCAGGTCGTCTTCGCGAACGTCACCGACCGGATCATGTCGCCGCCGCCGAGAAACGGCGGCATCGCGTCGAGCACGGCCTCGCGGCCCCACAGCACGCCGATGCCGGTTGGCCCGTAGAGCTTGTGACCCGTGAACACGAAGAAGTCCGCGCCGATCTTCCGCACGTCGGTCGCGAAGTGATACGCCGACTGCGAACCGTCGATGAGCACCATGGCGCCGGCGGCTTTCGCCAGCGCGGTCAGCTGCGCCACGGGCACCACGGTGCCGAGCGCGTTTGAGAGCGCCGTGATCGCGACCATCTTCGTCTTCGGACCGAGCAGCTTCACGAACTCGTCATGAATCAGCACGCCTCGATCGTCGATCGGCGCGACCTTGAGCACGGCGCCCGTCCGGCCGCACAACTGCTGCCAGGGCACGATGTTCGAGTGATGCTCCATCGCGGTGATGAGCACCTCGTCGCCGGCGCCGACGTTCGCGTCGCCCCAGGCGCGCGCCACGAGGTTGATCCCTTCCGTGGCGTTTCTGGTGAAGATCACTTCCTTGACCGATCCGGCGTTGATGAACTCCCGCACAACCTCGCGCGCCTGCTCGTACTGCGCCGTCGCGCGCTCGCTGAGCGTGTGCACGCCGCGATGGATGTTCGCGTTGTCGTGCTCGTAGTAATGCCGTTCGGCTTCGATCACCACCCGCGGCTTCTGCGTCGTCGCCGCGTTGTCCAGATACACGAGCGGTTTCCCGTGGACCAGCTGGTCCAGCGCCGGAAACTCCGCCCGCACATGCGTCATCGTCACTAGAGCGATTCCAGTTTCGCGAAGACGGCCGATTCGACCTTCGCCCGGACGGCGTCGATCGTGATGTGGTCGAGGATTTCACCCGCGAAGGCGTGAATCAGGATGTCGCGCGCGTCGCGCTCGGCGATGCCCCGGGCGCGCAGGTAGAACATGGCGTCGTCATCGAGCTGGCCGATCGCGGCGCCGTGCGTGCACTTCACGTCGTCGGCGAAGATCTCGAGCTGCGGCTTCGTGTTGATCGTCGCGTCGTCCGAAAGGAGCAGCGCCTTGTTGGTCTGCTTCGCGTCGGTCTTCTGCGCGTCCTGGCGCACGACGATCTTGCCGTTGAACACGGCTTTGGCGCGACCCGAGAGGATGCCTTTGTAGACTTCGTGGCTCGGGCAGTGGGCCTTCGCGTGATCGATCGACGTGTGGTTGTCGACGAGCGCGTCGCCGCCGGCGAGATACAGGCCGTTCAGCGTGCATTCGGCGCCCTCGCCGTCGAGCGTGGCGAAGACGTCATTTCTGACGAGCTTGCCGCCGAGCGTCAGCGACTGCGATGCGAACGTCGCGCTGCGGCCCAACTGGACGAACGTCGCGGCGACGTGAAACGCCGTGGCAGTCTCTCGCTGGATCTTGTAGTGGTTCACGACGGCCGACGCGCTCACGACGAAGTCGGTGACGGCGTTGGTGAAGCCGACGCCGTCGCCGGACACACCGGCGTAGCTTTCAATGACCGTGATCTGGGCGTGCTCGCCGACCGCGACCAGGAGACGCGTCGCCGCGATCGCGCGCGCGCCGCCAGGCGCGTTCACGAACAGGATGTGCACCGGCTCCTCGACCACCGTGTGCGGGGCCACGGAAATCACCACGGCCTGCTCGAAGAGCGCGGTGTTCTGCGCGACGAACGGCAGCGACGACTTCGCGCTCTTGACGGCGGCGATCGCGTCGTTCGACTGATCGATCGTGACGCCCTTCGGCAGCGCCGAAATCGACGACAAGGCCTTCGAGACGCGCCCGTTGACGATGACGAGCTGGTTGCGAACCGCGCCGTCGAAGAGAAACGGCTCGATGGCCTTGCGCGACGGCTCGACGGCGGGCGCGGGCGCGAACGGCGCCTCGGCGATCGGCGCGACGTTGGTGAATTTCCACTCTTCCTCGCGGGTCGTCGGGTAGCCCGCGCGGGCGAACTCGGACTGCGCCTGTTCGCGCAGGGCGGCGATCGCGCTCATCGGTAGCCCTTCGCTTCGAGCTCGAGCGCGAGTTCCTTGCCGCCGGACCGGATGATCTGTCCGCCCGAAAGCACGTGCACGAAGTCCGGCACGATGTAGTCAAGCAGTCGCTGATAGTGGGTGACGACGATCATCGCGCGATCCTTCGCGCGCAGCGCGTTGACGCCGTTGGCGACGATCTTGAGCGCGTCGATGTCGAGACCCGAGTCCGTTTCGTCGAGAATCGCGAGACGCGGCTCGAGCACGGCCATCTGGAAGATCTCGTTGCGCTTCTTCTCGCCGCCGGAGAATCCCTCGTTGACCGACCGGCTCAGCATGGCCTGATCCATTTCGAGGAGTTTCGCTTTGGACTTGATGAGCTGCATGAACTCCACGGCGTCGAGCTCCTGCAGGCCCTTGTGCTTGCGAACGGCGTTGAGCGCCGCTTTGAGGAAGTAGGCGTTGTTCACGCCCGGGATTTCGACCGGGTACTGGAACGCCATGAACACGCCTTCGCAGGCGCGCTCTTCCGGCGACATCGCGAGCAAGTCGCGCCCGTCAAACGTCACCGAGCCGCCGTTGACCTCGTAGCCCGGGTGGCCAGACAGCGCCCGCGCGAGCGTGCTCTTGCCCGAGCCGTTCGGCCCCATGATCGCGTGCACTTCTCCCGGGTTCACCGAAAGGTTCAGTCCCTTGAGAATCTGTTTGTCTTCCGCTTTGACCTTCAGGTCTTTAATCTCGAGCAACATTCGTTTAACCGACGCTTCCTTCCAGGCTGATTGACAGAAGTTTCTGAGCTTCGACCGCGAACTCCATCGGCAGTTCGCGGAACACGTCCTTGCAGAAGCCGCTCACGATCATGTTCACGGCGTCCTCGCTGGAGATCCCACGCTGGCGGCAGTAGAAGATCTGGTCCTCGCCGATCTTCGACGTCGACGCCTCATGCTCGACCTTCGCGGACGTGTTCTTGATTTCGAGATACGGGAACGTGTGCGCGCCGCAGCGGTCCCCGATGAGCAGCGAGTCGCACTGCGAGTAGTTGCGCGCGCCCTTCGCGTTCTTCGCGATCTTCACGGCGCCGCGATATGTGTTCTGGCCCCGGCCGGCCGAGATGCCCTTGGACACGATCGTGCTTCGGGTGTTCTTGCCCAGGTGGATCATCTTCGTGCCCGTGTCGGCCTGCTGGTAGTTGTTGACCGTCGCGACCGAGTAGAACTCGCCGATCGAGTTGTCGCCCTGCAGGATGCAGCTCGGATACTTCCACGTGATCGCCGATCCGGTTTCGACCTGCGTCCACGTGATCTTCGCGTTCGCATGCGCGATGCCGCGCTTGGTCACGAAATTGTAGATGCCGCCCTTCCCGTTCTTGTCTCCCGGGTACCAGTTCTGGATCGTCGAGTACTTGATCGTCGCGCCGTCGAGCGCCACCAGTTCGACCACCGCCGCGTGGAGCTGATTCTCGTCCCGCATCGGCGCGGTGCAGCCCTCGAGGTAGCTCACGTACGCGCCTTCGTCGGCGACGATGAGCGTGCGCTCGAACTGGCCGGTGTTCTTCGCGTTGATGCGGAAGTAGGTCGAGAGCTCCATCGGGCAACGCACGCCCTTCGGAATGTAGACGAACGACCCGTCGCTGAAGACCGCCGAGTTGAGCGTCGCGTAGAAGTTGTCGGTGTAGGGCACGACCGAGCCGAGGTACTGCTTCACGAGCTCGGGATGGTCCTTCACCGCCTCGGAGAAGCTGCAGAAGATGATGCCGAGCTGCCCGAGCTTCTCTCGGAACGTTGTCGCGACCGACACGCTGTCGAACACCGCGTCGACGGCCACGCCGGCGAGGAACTGCTGCTCGATGAGCGGAATCCCGAGCTTCTCGAAGGTCTTCCGCACTTCCGGATCGACCTCGTCCATGCTCTTCAGCGCCGGCTTCTTTTTCGGCGCCGAGTAGTAGCTGAGGGCCTGGTAGTCGGTCTTCTCGATCTTCAGGTTGTGCCACGTGGGCTCGGTCATCTTCTGCCACGCGCGAAATGCCTTCAGGCGGAACTCGAGCAGCCACTCAGGCTCATGCTTGATCGCCGAAAGACGGCGGACGACGTCTTCGTTCAGGCCGGGCTCGAAGGTGTCGGCTTCGACGTCGGTCGTGAAGCCGTACTTGTACTCGGCGTTCGCGAGTTGCTCGATGGTGTCTGTTGATGTGCTCATGTCTAATGCCCCGCTCCGGGTCTATACCGAGAAAGACGTGCCGCAACCGCAGGTTGCTTTCGCGTGCGGGTTCTGGAACACGAAGCCCCGGCTGAGCAAACTGGTGTCGTAATCGAGCGTCGTCCCGTCGAGCAGCTTGAGGCTGCGCGGATCGACCCACACACGCGCGCCCATCGGGCCGTTGAAGACCACGTCGTTGTCTTTCGGCGCGGCTTCCCACTCGAACACGTACTCGAAGCCTGAGCAGCCGCCGGCTTTCACGCCGACGCGCAGGCCGCCGTCCGGCATGGCTTTCTTCTCGAGCAACTTGTGGATCTGGGCCGCCGCGTTTTCCGTGACTTCCACCATGACTACCTCCGCACGAAGTTCAAACGGGCCACGTGGCCCGCGGCCACCGGCGCCGCCTGATGCGTGCCGACGGCCGGCGTCAGGTCCGACGCGAGTTCGGCGACCGTCGTCGCCGCCAGCGCGGACACGATGCGATCCTTGAGCTTCCAGAGCGGATCGCGAATGTTGCACTTCGAGTACTGGTCGCAACTGTGGTCGCTTTCCGAGCACGCGGTGACGGTCATCGGACCGTCGATCGCGTGGATCACGTCCACGACCGAGATTTCGGCCGGCGTCTTCGCGAGGCCGTAGCCGCCGCGAATGCCCTGCTGGGACGCGAGGAGCTTCGCGCGCACGAGCAGCTGCAGCACTTTGGCGAGCAGTTCCGGCGGGAGGTCGTACGACTCCGCCAACTCGCGCGCCGACACGGTTTCCCGCGGGGAGGCGGCCAGGTGGCGCAGCGCCAGGAGCGCGTAATCTGCCTTCTTTGAGAGTCTCAACATAGGGTCTGCCCCAAATCTCCGACCGGGACAGTCCAGTTTAGCGACGTACGCCAATCCAAGGCAAGACCAGAAAGGTCGCCTTAACGATAACCGCTGATTTAACTGTGGTTTACAGGAACTGAGACGTGTCTCAATCCTCGTCCGCCAGCCACGCTTGAATGCCGCCGGTCAGGTTCCGGGCGTCGAAACCCAGCTGGCGGAGTTTGGCGGTGACCTGCGCGCTGCGTCCGCCCATCTTGCAGTGGACGACGACGGGGATGTCTTTGGGGAGGGCGTCGAGATGCGTCAGCACCTGCCCCATCGGAATGAGCGTGGATCCCTCGATCGCGGCCTCCGCGTGTTCCCAGGGCTCGCGGACGTCGATCAGCTTGTGCTTCTCGCCCGACGCGCGCCACGCCTTGAGTTCTTTCACCGTCATCGCGTCCATCGAATTCGCCGTCATCGGATCACAGCTTAGATCGTACGCGGTCAATTCGTGAATGGTCGGATGATCGCCGCACACCGGGCACTCGGGATCGCGCGCGAGCGCGATCTCGCGCATCTTCATGCGCAGCGCGTCGTAGAGCACGAACCGGCCGATGAGCGGCTGCCCGATGCCCGTGATCAGCTTGATGGTCTCGGTGGCCTGAATCATGCCGATCAGTCCGGGCAGTACGCCAAGCACGCCGGCTTCCGCGCAATTCGGAATGAGCCCGGCCGGCGGCGGTTCCGGGTGGAGGCAGCGGTAGCACGGCCCCATCGTCGTCGCGAAAACCGAGGCCTGTCCCTCGAACCGAAACACACTGCCGTACACGTTCGGCGTGCCCGTCAGAACGCAGGCGTCGTTCACCAGATATCTCGTGGAGAAATTGTCGGTGCCATCCACGACGATGTCATAGGCGCGGATGAGCTCCAGCGCATTCGACGCGTCGAGCGCGGCGGCGTGCGGCTCGAGCGTCACGTTGGGATTGATCGCGCGCAGCCGGTCCATCGCGGACGCGATCTTCGGCCGGCCGATATCCGGCGTGCCGTGAATGACCTGCCGTTGCAGATTCGACGCGTCGACGTTGTCGAACTCGACGAGGCCGAGCGTGCCGACGCCCGCCGCCGCGAGGTACATCGCCGACGGCGATCCGAGCCCGCCGAGGCCGACGATCAGCACCCGGGCCGCGCGCAGCTTCTCCTGGCCCTCGGTCCCGAACTCGGGCAAGAGCGTGTGGCGGCTGTAACGAAGCTGCTCTTCGCGCGTCAGAACAGGCGCCACATCGACTCCACAGGCTTGGACGCCTTGAACCGCGCGAATCGCACGCACGCGGGATAGATCAGCACCATCGCCGCCGCCCAGACCGCGTACATCACCGGCAGCGAGGACCCGCTCGGGAAAGCGAAGCTGATCGCCGCCAGCACATACAGGTGCAGCAAATAGAAGAAGAGCGGTGATCGCCCGAACACGTCGAGCGGCCCGAGCATCGCGCTCGGCGCAAACGCGAAGACGCTGATGAGCAGCAGATCAACCCCGAGGGTCACCGCGAGAAACGACGGCGTCGGCGGATATTTCAGAAACGCGCTGAGGCCCGGCACGCCGCTGTGCGCGAACGCGAAATGCGTCGCGATCAGCACGAGGCCGAGGCCCAGCGCGACGGTCACCGTCTTCTCCGGCCGCTTGTAGATGATCCGGCCGAGCACGATGCCGAGGCCGGCGGGCACAAGCCACGGCACCCACGGATACAGGACGTTGATGGCGTTGTGATGGCTCGGCACGAAAAGCAGCGTTTTCCAGTACGGCCACAGGGTCGCGATCTCGCTCGCCGGCGGCGTCATCCACACGCTCAACGCCGCGGCAGCGGCGGTGATCGCCAGGATCACGAGGCTCGGCAACTCGATCAGAAACGCCCAGAAGATCATCGCGGCGCCGAGCGCGCTGATCACCGCGAAGTGCAGGAAGTAGTCGCTGCCGCCGCCGGGTTCGACGGCCTGGAGCATCGGCGAGGACGGGTCCGCCGACACGGTCATCAGAATCCAGGCGGGATTCTCGATGAAGTGCTGCACGACCAGCAGGACGAGCCCGCGCGTGATGAAGAACCTCCGGATCCGCGCGTGGCTCCAGCCTTCAGACTTCTGCCGCGCTTTGCCGAGCCAGACCATGCCGGCGCCCATCAGCATGAAGAAACCCGGCGCGCACAGATGGCTGATGGCGCGGGTGATCGTCACCGGCTCGGGCACCGCCGTGGACCACGCCTCGAACGCGTGGATGCGGGCGATCGCGTAGCTCGCGTGATCGATCGCCATCAGGGCCATGATCAGGCCGCGAAGCCGGTCGAACGCCGTGAAACGCGGGGCTGTGACCCCTGCTGTCATGGTCGTAGGATAGAACAAGACGCATGACGCTTCCTGCCCTGATCATCGCCGGCGCCGTGGCCGTCGCCGCCGCCTCGGCCATCATCGTGTTTCTGGTGCTCCGGCAAAGCGCGCGCACCACGGCCGAGATCCAGCAGGAAATGCGCGACGCGTTCGCCGCGCTCTCGCGCGATGCGCTCCGCGACACGAACGCCTCCCTGCTTCAAACCGCCGATCACGCGCTCCGCGCCCGCCAGGAAGCGATCGACGAGCTGATCAAACCCGTGCGCGAGACGCTCGACAAAGTCCAGCAGCAGGTCGTGCGCGCCGATCGCGATCGCGAAGGCTCCTTCCGCGCGGTCAAGGAGCAGCTCGCGTCGCTGGCGCAAGCGCAGGAGCTCTTGCGCCAATCGGCCGACGGTCTTTCGCGTTCCCTCCGCTCGCCCAACACGCGCGGCAAATGGGGCGAAATCCAGCTCAAGCGCATCGTCGAGCTCGCCGGCATGCTCGAACGCTGCGACTTCGAGCTGCAGGAATCCACGCCCGACACGCGGCTGCGGCCGGATCTCACCGTCCGCCTTCCCGGCAACACGCGGATCGTCGTCGACTCGAAAGTGCCCATCGACGCGTACCTGCGGGCGGTCGAAGCGGCAACCGAGGAACACCGGAACCGCCATCTCGACGAGCACGCCGCGATGGTGCGCGCGCATGTGAAGACGCTCGGCAACAAGCGGTACTGGGATCAGTTCGAAGGACACAGCCCGGAGTTTGTCGTGATGTTCCTGCCGCTCGAGCCGCTGATGTCCGCCGCGTTCGAGCGCGATCCGGAGTTGCTGGAGTTCGCGGCGCGCGAGAACGTCGTGATCGCGACGCCGATGACCCTGCTCGCGCTCTTGCGAGCGGTCGCGTTCGGCTGGCAGCAGCAGGACATCGCCAGAAATGCCGAGGAAATTCGCGACGCCGGCCAGGAGCTGTGCGACCGGCTTGTCAAGATGCTGGCGCACTTCGATGACGCCGGCGCGCATCTCGGCGGCGCGGTGGACTCGTTCAACAAGGCCGTCGGGTCATTCGACCGGCGGGTGATGCCGTCGGTCCGGCGTTTTCAGGAACTGAAAGTCCCGCAGGCCGATCAGCTCGCGTTGCCGGTGGAACGCCCGGCCATCGTCCGCTCGTTCAAAGCGCCGGCGCTGCCGGGTGAGCCCGACGACGACGGCACGTAGCCGGCGGGCTTCAGCCCGCCGGTCGACCGCAGGGCTGAAGCCCTGCGGCTACTTCAGCAACACCGTCAGCGTCATTTCAGCAACACCGTCAGCGCCACCTGCACCTGAATCTCGATTTCGTTGGGCGAGATCTCGGTCGCGGCTTCGGCGCGCGCCATCGCCACTTTGTACATCGGCTGCGGCACCGTGGAGAAACGCGATTCCTCGATCCGCCAGATTGTGAGGACTTCCTTGCCCGCCCCGCTGGCCATCGCGTTGGCGCGGCGCATGCCGTCCTGCACGGCCTCGGTGAGCAGACGCCGCTCAATGTCGGCGCGGGCCTTCACGTCGTAGCGAATATCCGAAATCGACGTCGCGCCCGATCCGCCGGCAACATCGATGAGCGCGCCGATCCGCGCCAGATCGTCCACGCGGACGCTGATCGAGTGACGCGCAATGTAGCCGATGACCTTCGACTTGCCGTCCGTGTATTGCATCTGCGGCTCGACCGAGTAGCTCAGTGTCTTCATCGCCTCGTCGGCCACGCCCGCCTGCCGGAGGCTCGACTTCACGGCGTCGATCGCGGCGGCGTTCTGGCGCTGCGCGTCGGCGGTGCGCTGGGCCCGGGCTTCGGCGGTCACCGTGATCCAGGCCACATCCGGCGCAACTTTGGCTGAGGCCCGCCCTTCGGTCGACACAGACGGCGACGTCGGCGCCCCCTGCTGGGCGGCCGCGGCGGCCGGGGCCATGGCGGCGCCAACGAGCAGACAGGCGACAAAAAGGCTTCGGGTCATGATCGAAATCTCCTTCGACTACACTTTACGCTTCACTCATGCGATTCCACATAGCGCTCGTCGGCTTCGGCAACGTAGCCCGCCGATTCGCTCGGCTGCTCGACGAGTCGCGTGACGCGCTTCAGGCGCTGGACATCGATCCGGTGATCGTCGGAATTGCGACACGGCGGCATGGGGCGGTGTTCAACGCCGCGGGCCTCGGAACGTCCGCTCTCAACGAGTGCCTGCGTCTCGCCGACGCCGGCCACGCGGTTGGGCCGGCGTTCTCTGAGCCGGCAGCCGGCGAACTCATCCGGCAACTCGGGAAGCTCGACTCCGAAGCCCGCGTGATGATTGAGACGACGACGCTGAACGTTCAGTCTGGCGAGCCGGCGATCTCGCATGTCCGCGCGGCGTTCGCGGCCGGCGCGCACGTCATCACCGCCAACAAAGGGCCTGTGGCGCTCGCCTATCGCGCGCTCGCGGACGAGGCGGCGCGCCGCGGGCTTTCATTTCTGTTTGAAGGCGCCGTCATGGACGGCATTCCGGTGTTCAATCTCGTGCGCGAGACGATGCCGGCCACCACGATCCATGGATTTCGCGGCGTGATCAACAGCACGACCAACCACATCCTCTGCGCGCTCGAGCGCGGCGAAGACTACAACGCCGCGCTGAAGCGGATGCAGGACGAGGGGATCGCCGAAGCCGATCCGTCGCTCGATGTCGATGGGTGGGACGCGGCGGCCAAAGTCGCGGCGATGGCCAACGTGTGGCTGGACGCCAACATCACGCCGCGTGATGTCGTGCGCGAAGGGCTGACGCCGCAGTGCCAGTCTCGC
The DNA here is from genome assembly GCA_004297655.1 of Acidobacteriota bacterium. Classification (GTDB taxonomy): domain Bacteria; phylum Acidobacteriota; class Vicinamibacteria; order Vicinamibacterales; family SCN-69-37; genus SCUN01. The sequence continues at coordinate 12,886 of SCUN01000359.1, forward strand.
GCGGTCGCCGCGAGGACATCGGGACGCCGGCTCAAGCTCGTGGGCGCGGCCAGTCGTCGCGGCACGACGCTCGCGGCGACCGTCGGACTCGAGGAACTGCCGGGCGATGATCCGCTGGCGACGCTCGATGACCAGGCGAATGCCATCGAAATCCACTCGACGCCGCTCGGGCGCATCGTCATCACCCAGCGCGACGGCGGCATGGAGAAGACCGCGTACGCGTTGCTGACGGATCTCGTCACGATGCGGAGACGACTGTGAGTCCGCTGAGCGGCCTCACCGTGCTTGATCTCTCGCGCGTGCTGTCGGGACCGTTCTGCACGATGCAGCTCGCCGACATGGGCGCGCGCGTGATCAAGATCGAGCACCCGATTCACGGCGACGACACCCGCGCGTGGGGACCGCCATGGGTGCCGGGCGGCTCGACCCGCGAGAGCAGTTACTTTCTCAGTACGAACCGGAACAAGGAGAGCGTCGCGCTGGATTTCAAGACAGCGGAAGGCCGCGACCTGCTGGACCGGCTCGTGGCGAAAGCCGATGTGCTCGTGGAGAACTTCCGTCCGGGCTCGCTTGCCAAGATTGGATTCGACTACGCGTCGCTGGGGCCGAAGTTTCCACGGCTGATCTACGCGTCGATCTCGGGGTTCGGCCAGACGGGGCCGCGCTCAGCCGAAGCCGGCTACGACGCGATGATTCAGGCGGAGGGCGGCTTGATGAGCATCACGGGCCGCGCGGACTCCCAGCCGGTGCGCCTCGGCGTGGCGATCTCCGACATCGCCGCCGGCATGATGGCGACGCAGGGCATCCTGCTGGCGCTGATCGCGAGGGGCACGACGGGCCGCGGACAACACGTGGACATCAGCATGTTCGACACGACGCTCGCGCTTCTGACCTACCAGGCCCAGCGGACGCTCATCACCGGCGTGCCGCCAGTCCGATCCGGCAATCGCCACGCGAGCATCGCGCCGTACGATACGTTTTCCGTTTCCGACGGCACGCTCGTCCTCGCGGTCGGCAACGACGATCAGTGGCAGCGGTTCTGCCGCGCGGCGCATCTGGGCGCCGCATCCCGCGACCCGCGGTTTGCCACCAACGACGCCCGAGTGCGGCATTACGACGCGCTCCACCCGATCATCGCCGCCGCGCTGCAGACCGAAACGGTGGAGACCTGGCTCGCGCGTCTGCGCGAGGCGGGCGTGCCGGTCGGCGCGGTTCGGTCGATCGATGAAGTGCTGGCCGACGCGCAAACGGCGGCCCGCGACATGGTCACGCAGGTCTCGCATCCGTCGGTCGGCGACCTGCCGATCCTCGGGATTCCCATCAAGCTGTCGGCGACGCCCGGCCAGGTGCGCTCGGCGCCGCCGACGCTGGGCCAGCACACGCGCGCGGTGCTCACGAAGGATCTCGGCGTGTCGCCCGCCGAATTCCTCGCGCTGGCTGACCGCGGCGTGGTGAAGTGCAGCTAATGCGAGTACGATTCATCTGATGGACGTCGCCGCGCTTCGCAAGAGAATCCTCAGAGAACTCGATCGGCCCGGGGCCGTCAAGCCGACGAGCGCGGAACGCCGCGCCAGCGGCGACACCGCGCGCCAGCAGTTCGCGCGGCTGCTCGACACGGCCATCGTGCCGCTCCTCAAGCAGACGGCCGACATCCTCAAGGCCGAAGGCGCGCTCTGCCGCGTGCACACGCCGTCGGATCACGCGAAACTGGCGTTCGATCGGTCGGCGGAAGAGTTCATCGAGTTCATGCTCGACACGACGGTGCCGCCGCATGTCATCGGCCGAAGCAGCGCGCGCCGCAAGGGTGCCACGCTCGTCGAAGATCGCATCATCGGCGTCGGCAAAGAGATTGACGAGATCACCGACGAAGACGTCGTCGCTTACCTCCTGCCAGAGTTGCGGAAGATCCTGAAATAGCTAGCGCGCTCGTTCCGCAACATGGATGGCCATGAGTCCGCCGAAGACCGGCACATGTCGGACGTTCACGAATCCCGCGGCCTCCATTAATTTCACGACGCCGCGCGCGCCGGGGTACCGGCGAATCGACGCGGGGATGTAGCGGTACGTGTCCGGATCTCGATGCAGTATCCAGCCGAGCGCGCCGCCGACGACATTCAGATAGCCGAGATAGACGGCACGGAGCCATCGGGCCTCGGGCTTATCGAAATCCAGCGCGCACAATCGCCCGCCGGGCTGCAACACCCGATGAATTTCCCGTAGTGCCGCAGACAAATCGGGAACATTGCGAAGGCCATAGCCCACAGTCACCAC
>SCUN01000360.1 GCA_004297655.1 Acidobacteriota bacterium
CGACATTCCGTCACTCAACAAGAAGCTCTGGGACCTCGGCGTCGGCGCGATCTGGAAGGAATGATTGCGATACGATCGGGAGAGAGACCCCGATGTCGACAAACGAATCAAAATGCCCGTTCCCCCACACTGTTGCCGCAGCGCCGTCGAATAGAGATTGGTGGCCGAATCAGCTGAACCTCGGCATCCTCCACCAACGTTCGTCGAAGTCCGACCCGATGGGCGAGGCGTTTGACTACGCCGCGGAGTTCAAGACGCTCGACCTGAATGCGGTCGTGAAGGACCTCACGGCGCTGATGACGGATTCGCAGGACTGGTGGCCGGCAGACTTTGGCCACTACGGCCCGCTGTTCATTCGGATGGCGTGGCACAGCGCCGGCACGTACCGCATCGGCGACGGCCGCGGCGGCGCCGGCAACGGCAGCCAGCGGTTTGCGCCGCTCAACAGCTGGCCGGATAACGCGAATCTCGACAAGGCGCGCCGCCTGCTCTGGCCGATCAAGCAGAAGTACGGCCGGAAGATTTCCTGGGCCGACCTGATGATCCTCGCCGGCAACGTCGCCCTCGAGTCGATGGGATTCAAGACCTTCGGTTTCGCCGGCGGCCGCGAGGACATCTGGGAACCGGAAACCGACGTCTACTGGGGCACCGAGAAGACCTGGCTCGCGGACAAGCGCTACACCGGCGACCGGAATCTCGAGAATCCGCTCGCGGCCGTGCAGATGGGATTGATCTACGTCAATCCGGAAGGCCCGAACGGCAATCCGGATCCGCTCGCCGCGGCGCGCGACATCCGAGAGACGTTTGCGCGCATGGCGATGAATGACGAGGAGACCGTGGCGCTGATCGCCGGCGGCCACACCTTCGGCAAGACGCACGGCGCCGGCGATGCCAAGCATGTGGGGCCGGAGCCGGAAGCCGCCGCCATCGAGGAACAGGGCCTCGGCTGGATCAGCAGCTACGGCACCGGCAAAGGCGGCGACACGATCACGAGCGGCCTCGAAGTGACGTGGACCAGTTCGCCGACGAAGTGGAGCAACAACTTCTTCTGGAACCTCTTCGGCTACGAATGGGAACTCACCAGGAGCCCCGCCGGCGCGCAACAGTGGAAACCGAAGCATGACGCGGGCGCGAACACGGTGCCGAATGCCCACGATCCCTCGAAACGTCAGGCGCCGGCGATGCTCACCACCGACCTCGCGCTGAGATTCGACCCGGCCTACGAGAAGATCTCGCGCCGCTTCCTCGAGAATCCTGATCAGTTCGCCGACGCGTTCGCCCGCGCGTGGTTCAAGCTCACGCACCGCGACATGGGTCCGCTGGCCCGCTATCTCGGCCCGCTCGTGCCGAAGGAAGTCCTGATCTGGCAGGACCCGATCCCGGCCGTCGATCACAAGCTGATCGACGGAAAAGACATCGAGACCTTGAAGGCGAAACTCCTCGCGTCGGGACTCTCGATCTCCCAACTGGTCAACACCGCCTGGGCATCGGCGTCCACGTTCCGCGGCAGCGACAAGCGCGGCGGCGCCAACGGCGCGCGCATTCGCCTCGCGCCGCAGAAGGACTGGGCCGTCAACCAGCCGGCCGAACTCGCCAAGGTGCTCGCGAAGCTCGAAGCCATCCAGAAGGAATTCAACGGCGCGCAGTCCGGCGGCAAGAAGGTCTCGCTCGCCGACCTGATCGTCCTCGGCGGCTCCGCGGCCGTCGAAGCTGCGGCGAAGAAAGCCGGTCACACCGTAACGGTGCCCTTCACGCCCGGCCGCATGGACGCGTCGCAGGACCAGACCGACGTGCACTCGTTCGCCGTGCTGGAGCCGGCCGCCGACGGCTTCCGCAACTACGTCCGCAAAGGTCTCGAAGACTCCGCCGCTGAGCTGCTGGTGGACAAGGCGCAGCTCTTGACGCTGACCGCGCCGGAGATGACCGTGCTCATCGGCGGCCTGCGCGCGCTCAACGCCAACGCGGGACAGTCGAAGCACGGCGTGTTCACCGATCGCCCCGAGACGCTCACGAACGACTTCTTCGTGAACCTGCTCGACATGCGCACGAAGTGGCAGAAGTCGGCGACGCCCGGCGTGCTCAACGGCACCGATCGCGCGACCGGCAAGCCGAAGTGGACCGGCACGATCGTCGATCTCGTCTTCGGCTCGAACTCGCAGCTCCGCGCGCTGGCCGAGGTGTACGCGTGCGGCGACGCGCCGCAGAAGTTCGTGAACGACTTCGTGGCGGCGTGGACGAAGGTGATGAACCTGGATCGGTTCGACCTCGCCTGAGCGATTGATCAGCAGGACCCGTGCCACTGCGCGCGGGTCCTGCCGCCGAAC
>SCUN01000045.1 GCA_004297655.1 Acidobacteriota bacterium
CGCACGGGCTCGATCTCAACCGCGATGCCGTCAAGCTGACGGAAGTCGAGTCGCTCGGCTTGTATCGCACGCTCAACGACTGGGATCCGCTGCTCTTCCTCGATGGCCATCTCATGAGCCGCGTGAGCCACGGTTACGCGAACACGTATGGGACGACGACGGTGCCGGCGGCGGCGCCGGGGCCGAGAGACTACATGCACGACACCCTCTTCCCCGCCGTCCGCGAGATGGTCAGAAAGGACTTCGGCCTCGAGGTGTTTTCGCACGCGCTGGCGACGCCGAATACCTGGCCGCCGACCGCGTGGAGTCACGACCGCGCCGCGTGGACGGTCGAAGCGAAGTTCATCATCAACGACTACGGCCTGCGCAATCGGTTCGCCATCATCACGGAAACACCCGGCCAACCGACATTCGAGCGGCGCATCTACGCGCAGTACGCGTACTTCATCGCGCTCCTCGAATACACCGCCGCGCACGCGAAGGACATGCAGGCCGTGGTGAAGGCCGCGGACGACAAGACGGTCGCCGACGTGCTCGCCGGATCGGAGAGCGGGCAACTGAAGAACTTCCTCGACGGCGAGTATCAGTCCGCCGGCAAGATCGATCTGCTCGCGTATCGGACGAACGAACCCGCCTATCGCCCGGGCACGAGTGTCCTCGGCACGAAGCCGGGCACCGCGTCCGGCCCGCCCGAGGTGGTGCACAACGTCGACGACCTGACGAAGCCTGTGGGCACGCGGACCGCCTGGGTTCCCCGCGCTTACGTCATCCCGTCGCAGTACGCGGACATCGCCGCCAAGCTGCGCGCCCACAACGTCAAGGTGACGACGCTCGACAAGCGCGTGCGCGTCGAGGGCGAGGAGTTCCGGATCGACGGCGTGCGAAAAGTCCGGCGCGCCGGGTACGACATCACGACGCTCGATGGCGAATTCGAGAGCGTCGCGTCGCGCGAATTCGAGGCCGGCGCGTTCTACGTGGACATGGCCCAGCCGATGGCCAACGCCGCCTTTTACTATCTCGAACCGCAGGCGCGCGACGGCTTCGTGGGCTGGTGGGTCTTCGACGAAATCCTCAGGGGCGCGAAGACGTATCCCGTGTTCAAGGTCAGGAAGCTGAAGTAGCCGCGGGGCTTCAGCCCCGCGGTGGCGCGGCGGGCTGAAGCCCGCCGCCTACTTCACCCGAAACGCCGCCAGCACTCGGGCCGTGCCGTCCCTCGTCGCCGCCGTGATCTCAATCACGTACCGCCCGAGCCCCAGCGCGCCGACCGGCACGGCGATCGACGCGTAGCCGGCCGCCGTCGGCTCGGCTGCAAGGTCCTGGAGCACAACGCCGTGATCGCTGAGCAGCCTGGCCGCGATCGTCGCCGGAGCGCCACCGTCGGTCCACGCATGCGCGCGCACGGCCACCTGATCCTGCCGCGTGAATTCGCGCGACGCCGTCGGCACGGCGTCCGCCGCGCTGACCACTCGTACGGTCCGCCCTCGGAAGAACCTCGGCGTCGTTAACTGGACCTTCCCGGGCGGCGGCACCGCCATCGAGAGCATCGTCGTCTCCACCGGGCTGCCGTCGGCCGCCGATGCCGCGACGCGAATCGAGAGGTCGCCCGGCTTCGCCGGGAACGTCACGGCATTCTGTCCGCGCCCGCGGAATGACGAGGTATCCGAGACGGCGATCACGTCCGCGTGATCGATCGCCGCGCGCGGGTCGCCGGATTCCCAGACGACGCTGACCGTGGCGGCGCCGGAAGCATCGCGATCGAATCCGGCCCACGCGACGAGCGCGCGTCCCTGGTCCGGCGCCTCGGCGGCCTCGAGCGCAGCGGTCACGTCCGCGTCGACCGGTGGCGGAGGCGGCGCGGCCGCGCGCTCAATCGCGTCGGCGTCGTACGCGAAGTAGCCCGGCTTGGCACGCAGTGTCACGCCCGGGCGCTTCACTTTCACCTTCACCTCATGGAACTTGCCGTCGTGCACGTTCTCGGTGGACGTGTAGCCGATCAGGTAATACGACGACGAGTCGTCGAGCATCGAGCGCATGCCCGGCAGTCCGTCGTTGGTGTTGACGATCGCGCGGCCGCCGGTTTGCTCGGCCAGCACTTTGAACCACTCGTGCGCGCGGATGCTCGTCAGTGGATACATCAGCAGGCCGCGCGGATCCCACGGGTAGATCGCGGTGTTGCCTCGAGCCGCCGCGCGCTGGATCTGCCGGAAGTCGTCGTACGCAAAACCACTCATGCCGCCGGGCACCCAGGTGCTGACGATCAGCACTTGCTTCCGCGTCTCGCGCGTCGTGCCGAGGAACGTGCAGAGTCCCTGAATCGCCGTCCGCACGACATCGGCCCGGATCTTCTCGATCTCAAACAGCCGTTGCACGTGTCGCTCTTCGATCGAGTTCTTCGGCGGAAAGTACTCGCCTTGCCTGCCCTCGAACTTCTCGATGATCCGCGCGTCGGCGTCGTGATCGCGCGAGAATGACGCCCGTGACCGGGCTG
>SCUN01000361.1 GCA_004297655.1 Acidobacteriota bacterium
AGCCGACGACGTTCATGCCGAGTCCCGCGGCGGCGTTGGCGACGAGGCGCCCGATCGCACCGAGCCCGATGACGCTCAGCGTCCGGCCGGGCAGCTCGATGCCGGCGAAGTCCTTCTTCCCCGCCTCCACCGCCTTGTTGAGCGCCTCGTCGGTGCCGTCGAGCCGCCGCGCGAAATCCCACGCGTGGCAGATCTGGCGGCAGCTGATGATCAGCGCCGCGATGACCAGCTCCTTGACGGCGTTCGCGTTCGCGCCGGGCGTGTTGAAGACCGGAATCGCGCGCGCGGTGTAATTGGCGACGGGAATGTTGTTGACGCCGGCGCCGGCGCGGCCGACGGCGCGCAGTGACGCGGGGATCTCGCGGCCGTGGATGTTCGCGGATCGCAGCAACAGCACGTGCGGTTCCGTCGACGTCGTCGAGATGTCGTAGCGATCAGGCGGCAGCTGACTGAGTCCGACGTTGGCGATGTTGTTGAGGGTGAGAACGCGGATCACTGCGTGAAGTTTATTTCGATCTTCAAGCCATCAGGATCGTGAATAAAGAGTTGCGTCTCGGTCTCGCGGAACGGCAGACCGGCCGCGGCGATCTTCGCGCGCATCGCGTCGCGGTCGCCGCCCAGAAACGCCAGATGGTCGACGTTGCCCGAGTCCGGCTTCGCCGCTTCGCCCGCCGGACGCTGCACGAGATGGAGAATCGGCTGGCCGTCGAGGTACATCCAGTAGCCCTTCGACGCGAACGGCGGCCGCGGCCCGGCGCTGAGGCCCAGGAGCTCTTCATAAAAGGCGCGCGTCGCCTCGACATCGGCGGAACGGGTGTTGACGTGCTCGAGCCGCCGGACTGCCATGCGATCAGTCCGTCTTCACATCCAGGCGGTGGATGTCGCCGAGAATCACGCTGTAGGAGAACGCGCCGACGAGCGCGACGGCGCCGATGTACACGAGCGGCCCGACAAACGACCCGGTCTTCTGGAACGTGATGCCGATCACGAGCGGCGTGACGATGCCGGCGAGATTGGCGCTGAAGTTGAAGATGCCGCTCGTGAGGCCGATCAGTTTCTTCGGCGCGACGTCGGAGACGACCGTCCAGCCGAGGTTCGTCATGCCCTGCCCGAAGAACGCGATCGACATGATCAGGATGACGGCCGCGTTGTTGTCGGCCGGCACGTAGTTGGCCGCGATGATCGTCGACGCGAGCAGCAGGCCGGTCACGATCGGCAGTTTCCTCGCGAGATTCGCCGACCCGGTCCGCTTCAGGATCATGTCGGAGATGAGGCCGCCGAGCAGCACGCCGGCCGACGCGCCGATGTACGGCAGCGACGTCATGAGGCCGGCCTTGATGAACGTCATGCCGCGGGCCGTCACGAGGTACGTCGGAAACCAGGTCACGAAGAAGACCTGGGTGGAGTTGGCGCCGAACTGGCCGATCGACGCGCCCAGGATCTGGCGGTGCTTCAGCAGCGCGCCGATATGGCTCCATTTGAAGTTGAGGGGCGCGCCCTTGTATTCCCCGCCGCCGCCCGCCTCGATGTGCGCGATTTCCGCCGCGTTGGCCGACCGGCTCTCACCCACATTCCGGTACAGCGCCCACCAGACGAGGCCAAACGCGACGCCGAAGCCGCCGACGATGATGAAGAGCACGCGCCAGCCGTAGCTCTGGGTGATCCAGAAGAGCGGCACGCTCAGGAAGCCGAGGCCGACGTACTGGCCGAACGAGTAGATGCCGTTGGCGCGCGCGCGCTCGGACTGCGGGAACCACGACGCGAGGATCCGGCTGTTGGCCGGGAAGCACGGCGCCTCGAAGACGCCGACGCCGATGCGCGTGCCGATCAGCATCGGCAGCGAGCGCACGCCGGCCATCAGGCCGGTGAAGAGCGACCACCCGGTCACGGCGAGGAAGTAGGTGACGCGCGTGCCGAAGCGATCGAGGAAGATGCCGCCGGGAATCTGGAGCAGCGCGTAGCTCCACGAGAACGCGGAGAACACGAAGCCCATCTGGGTGGCGGTGAGGGCCAGATCCTTCGTGAGGAACGGCGCGGCGATGCCCAAGACCGTCCGGTCCAGGTAGTTGATCATCGTTCCGACCGCGACGAGGGTCAGGATCGGAAACCAGCGGATGTTGGTGCGGCGCGAGCTAGACGTTGGCGTCACGAATTTTCAGGCGACCGTACCACACGAACGGGAGGGACGAACGGGCGGCGGTGAAAACAGGAGACTTTCTCACCGCCGCCCCAGGAGGACTAGAACGAGATTCTCAGCTGCATCTGCATCGAGCGGGGCTGCTGGAATCCGGTCGCGACGCCGAAGCCCGCGCCGCGCGGGAGCGAGCGTGACGCCACCGTCGCACCCGTCGTGGGATCGAACGGCAGGTTGGTCGCGACGGTCGCCGCCGACGGGCTCGCGTAGGTCGCCGTCGTGTTGCGGTTGGTCACCTGCGCCTGGTTGAACGCGTTGAAGATATCCAACCGGATCTCGGCGGTCACCTTGCGCGGCAGCCTGATCTGGCGCGCGAGCGCCAGGTCGGTCTGATGAATGAAGCAGCCCTTGAGGTAGCCGTTGCCGGACTCGAGGCCGTCGCTGCCGACCTGCGGACCCGCGAAGCCGCCCGCCGCGAACTGGCGGAGCAGATCGCTGGAGCAGCCGGAGCCGATGTCCCCGACGATACGCATGCGCGGCGTGAAGTCCGGCGAGCCGGTGAGGTTCACCGGGTTGCCGGCGGAGTTGTACTGCGCCGTCACGGCGTAGGCCGAACCGGTCGCGCCGCTCCAGATACCGGAGAGACTCCAGTCGTTGACGATCTGCGCCACAACGCCCTTGCCGCCGCCGTGCCAATCGAGCTTCGGGAACTGGTAGGTGAAGTTCGCTTTCATCAGATGCGCCAGCGGGTTGTTGTTGCCGAGCAGCTCATCGGCCTTCGACTGGTCGTCGCGAATCGAGATGCTGCCGTCGCTGTTGTGCTGCAGGCGCAGCGTGGATTGCTGTTTGTCGGAGAGGCCGATGGTGTCGTTGAAGCTGAACGCGAGGCCGTTCGAGAGCCGGCGATTGAGCGACCACTGGATCGAGTGGTAGGTGCGCCAGAGGATGGGCCGCTGCATGTTGATCGCGGCGTACCCCTGGAAGTACCGCGCGATGTCGGGATTGAGCGCGGCAATCGACGCGCCGCCGGGCACGGTGCTCGACGAGGTGCGGTCCTTGTTCGACTCGAGAAACGCCGTGCCGAGATCGATCGAGTTCAGGTTCGCCTGCTGCGGGAAGTTGTAGCTGTGCTGGCCGGAATAGGCGACGTCGAGCACCGTCTTGAACGGGATCTTGATCTGCACGCCGGTGCTCCACTGGAACGACGTCGGCAGCGGCTCGTCGTACTGCCACACCGTCAGCGACGGCGCCGCCTCGGTCGTGAGGCCCGCGCTGCCGATGTTCTGGAGCTGGCCGTAGCGCACCGTGATGTTGCGCGTGAACGGCGGGTTGTTGACCGTGTTGTAGATGTTCTGGAACTGCGGACGGTCGTAGTAGAGACCCGCGCTGCCGCGGACGATGAACGTCTGGTCGCCGTGCACGTCCCACGCCGCGCCGAACCGCGGCGCCAGCCGGATGGCCGGGTACTTGAAGTTCGTCTTCACGATGCCCTCGCCGTCGGCAAAGACGCCGTTGGTCGTGTTGCCCGTGCCCGGCACGAGCGTGCCGATCGCGAGCGCCGAGGTCGCGCCGAGGAACTGGCCGGTGAGCGGGTTCATCGCCTGCCGGTTCGAGCCGGAGCACGGATAGACGCCGTTGGCGCAGCCCGCGACGTAGAGGACGGGCGCGGCCGACTTCTTCCACTGGTCCTGAAGGAAGTTCGAGCTCTTCAGGTACGAGTCGTACGACGGGACCTGGTGGACGATGCGCACGCCGTAGTCGAGGGTGAGGTTCGACTTCACCTTCCAGTTGTCCTGGATGTAGCCCTCCATGTTGGTCGCGAGATACGCGCCTTCACCCCACCGCGACTGCTGGGCGTACGAACTGAACACGCCGAGCGCGGCGTTGGCGAAGCCGAAGCTGGTGTCGAGCGGGTTGTTCGAGTCGTTGGCGAAGCTGATATTGCCGGAGATGGCGCCCTGGCCGCGGCGCTGGAGGCTGCGGAAGTGGTAGTAGCCCGTCTTGATGGTGTGGTTGCTCCAGATCTTCGTGATGCTGCCATTCACCGTCCACACGTTCGTGTCGAGGATGAAGTTGCCGAACGGCCCCAGGTTGTTGGGGGGCGCGTTCGCGACCCGGCTTCCCCAGGCGAAGCTCGGCGCGACCTGCACGCGGTTCACGTCCCACATCGTCGAGCCGCTGCGCGACACGACGTCGTACGAGAACGTGCCCGGATCGAGGATCGTGGCGTCCGGAAACAGATACGGGATCGCGCCGAATCCCGCGGTGATGCGGTTGCCCGCCGGCGTCACCGACAACGCATTCCGGCAGAAGTTCGGTTCGCCACCGGTCACTGAGCAGCCTTCCTGGTGGTGGTAGTTGGCGCCCCACGAGCCTTCGAAGAAGGTCGAGTTGTTGATCGTCCAATTGATCGTGGCCGACGGCGCCCAGATGCCGTAGTTGTCTTCCTTGCTGTCGTTGAAGCCCGGGATCGTGCCGACGATCACCTCGCTCGGCTGCTGGTATTCGAGGAACTTGAAGCTGCCGCGCAGGCTCGACGAGTGTTGGTAGTCCAGGCGGATGATCGGCTGGTAGCCGATCAGGCGGATCGCCGGATCGGTACTCTCGTAGTTGTACGCCTGGCCCGCGGGCTGGTCGATGTTCGGGGCCGGCCACCACTTCAGGACGTTGATGCCGGCGCTGTAGAGACGGTTCGCCGGGATGCGGCCGAGCACGCCGCCGTCCTTGAAGCACGCCGTCTGGTTGGCCGCGCTGCAGGTGCCGCTCACCAGCGGATCCTTAATGTATGGATACAGGTTGCCGAGGTTGTCGCGCGACTGCGAGAAGTCGCCCTGGCGCTCAAGCAGCGTCGGCACGCGGAACCGGTTGACCGTCCCGCCGAAGTCGCGCGGGTTCATTTCGAAGTTGCCGTAGAAGAAGAGCTTGTTCTTCCCGCCAGGCTTGCCGACCGGGCCGCCCAGGGCGAAGCCCCAATCGCGTTCGTTCTGTTCAGGCTTCGGATCGCCGTTGAGTTTGTTGACCTTGCTGTTCTCCGCCCACGCCGAGCGGCGCTCGACGTCGTAGAGCGAGCCGCGGAAGTTGTTCGTGCCGCTCTTGGTGACGGCGTTGATCTGCAGGCCACTCGACCGGCCGTATTCGGCCTGGTAGCCGGAGGTCACGACCTTCACTTCGGCGATCGCTTCGACGCTCACGCGCGAGGCCGGGCGGTTGACGCCCGGGTCCATGACGGTGGCGCCATCGAGCATGAAGTTGCTGTCGCCGCCGCCGCCGAGGCGGGTGACCGGCGTGAGGCCGTTCTGCGTCTGGACGCCCGGCCCGAGGCCGAGCAGCGCGTCGTAGGTGCGGCCGGCCAGCGGCAGGGCCGCGACCGTCTCGGTCGACACGGTGAACGACCGTTCACCGGTGGCCGCCTGCACGAGCGGCGCCTCGCTCTTGACGGTGGTGACATCGGTCAGGCCGCCGACTTCAATCGTCAGCGTGCCGAGCGAAAGGCGGGAGCCCGGGTTGACTTCGACGCCGGTCCGCTTGAGCGTCCGAAACGAGGGCATCTCGACCTGCACCGTGTATTTGTCCGCGGCGAGGTTGGGGAACACGAAATCGCCGGTGGCGTTGGTGACCACCGGTGTGGAGACGGTGCCTTTGGATTCGCTGATGAGGGTGACCGTTGCCCCCGGAACGACGCCGCCCGAGGCGTCTTTGACCGTGCCGGTAACAGTGCCCGTGATGCCCTGGGCGAACAGCGGTGCCGCCGCGAGTACTAGTGCGACGCAAACACCGACGATTCGAGCCAAGACCTGTCGCTGACGCAACATGTGTTTTCCTCCATACAGGGACCGCACACGGGCGGACCACTGGCTAACCGGGGCGTAACGTAGCATCACGCCCATCAATAGAAGGGGGTGTAACGGTGGCGTTACGGTAACTACTACTTCCTTCGGAGTACCGCGGCCGAAATCAGCGTCACCAGCAATCCGATCGGGAATGGCTCGGCGAAGGTCATCGCGACGTTGATCAGCGGGTTGCCATACATCGTCTTCAGGCCCGCCATTTCCGTCGCCTTCGCGTCGAGGGCCGCCTGGGTCGCCCCGGCCGCACGGAGCTGTTCCATCGAGTGCGCCGCCCACTTGTCGAGGAAGTCGGGCATGAAGTTGAAATACAGGATTTCCCACGCCGCGACGTAGCAGGCGCACGAGATCAGCGTGATCAGCAGGCCCACGCCGAACGCGCGGCCAAAGGTGACCTTCCCGCCCCGCACGTTGTCGCGATAGGACCGCACCCCGAAATACACGAACAGCAGCGACAGGACGATGGCGGTGTAGCCGACGTAGGCGCCGTTGTCGAAGCCGATCCGGTCGATGAACGGCACCGTCGCGAACATCATCACGGCCGACAGGCCGCCCGAGAGGAAACCAAAGGTGAGAACGATCTTCTTCATGAGGGTCAACGCTCCTTGTGAGGAGCCAATCTAGAAGCTGCCGACAGGAATGTCGTCATCCGTTCGGGTGATTTTGCCCTGTTACCGTAACAGGCTTCCGCTTCAGGAGGGTTGGTGGTGCGATAGGCCCCGCCACAGGAGAGGTGCCCATGGGTCGCCGACAGTTCGCCGCAGGTTTCGCGCTTGCTCTCTTCGGTTCGATTGGCTTCGCGCAGGGTCTCGCGCCCTTGTCGCCGGCGCCAAAACTCGCGGTCGACAAGGACGTGGATGGCCGTCCGCTGCCCTTCGGCAAAGCCACGGGCCTTCCCGCCGACACGCCGCTCGGTTCGGGAAAGTACCCCGCCATCATGACCACCGATCCGACCGCGCCCGAACATGTCATCTACCGGCCGGCGAAGCTGCCCGCCCAGAAGCTGCCGGTCGTCGTGTGGGCCAACGGCGCATGCATCCACGCCGGCAATCGCTTCCGGTCGTTCCTCACCGAGATCGCCAGCCACGGCATCCTCGTCATCTCGGCCGGCAAGATCGGCGAACTGGCGCTCGAGGTGGGACCTCAGGAGAACCCCGTCGTCCGCCGCCCGGGCGAACCCGCCCCGCCGCCGGCGCCGGCGATTCCGATCCCGCCGGACTCCGCGCGTAACTTCCGGTCGACGGCCGAACACATGATTCAGGGGATCGACTGGGCGTTTGCCACCAACGCGAAGACGGGCCATCCGCTCGCCGGGCACATCGACACGACGCACATCGCGGTGGCCGGCCAGTCGTGCGGCGGCAACCTCACCGTCACCGCGGCGGCGGATCCTCGCGTCACCGCGGTCGCCATCTTCAGCGGCGCCGTGCGGCTCGGATCGGCGGGCCCCAACGCCAATGGACAGATGCCGGATCTCGCCGCGGCGAAAAAGCGCATCGACGCCATTCACACGCCGGTCATGATCATCACCGGCGACGAGAAGCTCGACAGCGCTTTCTACGGCGGCGTCGACATGTTCGAGTACATCTCGAAAGTGCCGGTGTTCTACGCGTGGGAAGACGGCCTCACGCACATCGGATCGTACGGCGCCAAGAACGGCGGCTCGCTCGGACGGATCGCGTCGGATTGGTTCGCCTGGCAATTACTCGGCGACACATCGGCCAGCCGGATGTTCAGCGGCGCGAACTGCA
>SCUN01000362.1 GCA_004297655.1 Acidobacteriota bacterium
TTCCGATCTCTTCGGATTGCGCGGCGCGGCATAGGGATTGGCCTGCGCGTGGAGTTCGGCAGCGCCCGCAAAACCCAGCGCGGCGGCGCCCGCGAGGCCGGCGGCGCCGATCTTCATGAATTCCCGGCGGGAGTTGTAGACCGACTCCGGCGTGATCTCGGAGGACGGCACATCTGCGGAAGTCTTGACCCTGACGATCATGCCAAATACTACGACGCGAATCGCGAAATGGATACAGAGAGGATGTCCTCGACCGACTCCGCCAGCTGGTGCCCGTCGTCGTACCAGTGCAGATCGACGTTCGGGCGGCCGCTGGCCCAGGCCGCGACAGTCTCGGGGAGTACCGTGTCGTCGCGGCGGCCCTGGAAGATGTGCACCGGCTGCGTCAGTCTCAACGCGAACGCGTCGTATTGCGCCGCGTCCTCATAGAGCCGGAACCACACGCGTCGCGGCCGGTTGTCGGCGTAGTGGAAGAACTCGATCGAGCCGTCCCGCCGCCATTCATCCACGCCGGCGGGGCCGAGCTGCCGCAACCGGTTGCCGCCGAAGTCGAACGCCGGCGCCATCAACGCGAGCCGCGCGACGCGTCCCGTCGTGTCCCGCGCCGCCGCATGGGCCGCGACGAACCCGCCGAGGCTCGATCCCACCAGCAGGACGGGCCCCTCCCCCGTCGCGTCGATCACGTCGCGCGTCTGGTCGAGCATCCGCGTGATGGTCAGCGTCTCGAAGGCCGGCAGATTCAGGTCCGGACACGCGAACGACCACCCTCTCGCCTCGCACTCCTGACGAAATCGCTGCGCCTTCCCCGACGCCGGCGACGAGGCGAACCCGTGGAGATAGACGACGTGTCTTGAATGGTCAGTGGTCAATGGTCAGTGGTTAATGAGATCACAACACAACGCGGCGTTCCGGCGTATATTGGCCGCCATGAAGACGACCATCTTTTCCCTGCTCGCCATCTTCACCGTTGGTCTCGTCGCCGTCGTTGCGCAAGGCGGCCGCGGAGGCGGCGGCCCGATCACGATTCGGGCCGCGCGACTGTTCGACGGCAAAGGCGGCGTGATCCCGAACGGCGTCGTCACCGTGCAGGGCACCAAGATCACCGCGGTCGGCACCCTGGACGGACCGGTCACCTACGATCTCGGCGACGCGACGCTCATGCCCGGCATGATCGACGTACACGTGCATCTCAACTGGTACTTCAGCGCGAACGGCAAGTACAACGGCGGGGGCGACACGGCGGACTACGTCACGCAGGCGATTCTCGAGAACGCGCGCAAGACACTGATGGCGGGCTTCACAACGGTGCAGTCGCTGGGCGCCGCGAGCGACAAGGCGCTTCGCGACGCGATCGCCGCCAACGTCGTCGTCGGGCCGCGGCTGCTGACATCGATTTCGCAGATCCAGGGCGGCACGTCCACGCCCGAGCAATTGCGCGATCGTGTGCGGCAAGCCAAGACGCAGGGAGCGGATGTGATCAAGTTCTTCGCGTCGGGAAGCATCCGCGACGGCGGCAAGATGAACGTGACCCAGGCGCAGGTCGACGCCGTGTGTTCGGAAGCGAAGGCCCAGGGCCTGCGCTCCGTCGTCCACGCGCACGACCCCGCGTCGATCCAGGCGTCGGTCAAGGCCGGCTGCAGCCAGATCGAGCACGGTCTTTTCGCCGACGATGCGTCGATCAAGGCGATGAAGGACGCCAACGTGTTCTTCGATCCCAACATCGGCCTCGTGCTGCAGAACTATCTCTGGAACAAGGACCACTACCTCGGCAGCGGCAACTTCAACGACGAGGGATTCGCCGCCATGGAAAAGGCGCTGCCGAACCTGCCGCTCGTCTTCAAGAAGGCGCTCGACGCCGGCGTCCGCATGCCGATGGGCACGGACGCCGTGGCCGGCGCGCACGGCGAGAATGCCCGAGAGATCATCGCGCGCGTAAAGGCCGGCCAGACGACGACCGGCGCGCTCGTCGGCGCGACGTCGCTCGCGGCCGAATCGCTCGGTCTTGGCACGACCATCGGCACGCTCGCGCCGGGCTTCGAGGCCGATATCGTGGCCGTGCCAGGCGACGCGATTGCCGACATCACCAACGTGCACCACACCAGATTCGTGATGAAGGGCGGGCGGGTCTACAAGCGCTGACTCACCAGCGGATGGCGCCGCCGAACATCGCGCCACCGGCAATGAGCCCGCTGCCGACCATCAGCGGAATACGGATTTTCGCGGGAATCGAACGCGCATTCACGGCCGTGACGAGCATGACGCCGATCGCCGGTCCGGCGACCAACCCCTTGCGCCACTGATTCGCGCCGTTCGAGTCTGTCTTCAGGCTCGCGAGCAGAACCCCAAGCCCGGTCATCGAGCCGACGCCGCGCACATAGGCCTGGCCCAGCGTGGCGGGCGGCCTGAAGTCTGACGACTGCTCCACCGGCTCCTGCAATTGCTGTTGCACCTGCGGCGGGTCGGTATGGTGATAGCGCCGCACGTGATCGCGCCACGACGATTCGCAGCCCGCGCCCCGGCAGGGCCTCGACATGCGGTCCGCGCGACAAATCCACCCGGCTTGCGGACCGCGCCGCGCCTGCCGCGCTTCGCAGACGCTCGCCGCCCCAAACATGGCCGCGACCAGACACGCCACCGTTCCGAGCACGCGTCGTGAGAACCGCTTCATGGGCCCACCCCTGAGGAGTATTATCTGCCCCATGCGCACTCGCCGAACGTTCCTGCTCAACTCGTCAACCACCGCGGCTGCCGCGGTGGCGGTGCTCAATAGCCGCGGGCTCGAGCGCCTCTTCGCCGCCTCGGCCGAGGTCGCCGAGCGTCCGGCCACGGAAGTCGCCATGGACGAAGCCTACTGGCGCGTCGTCCAGGAGGCCTTCACGCTCGACCGGACGATGATCAATCTCAACAACGGCGGGTGCAGTCCGGCGCCGCGCGTCGTGCACGAGGCGTTCAAGCGCTACCTCGACCACTCCAATCAGGCGCCCTCCTTTTATATGTGGCGCGAAGTCGAGCCCGGCATCGAGAACGCCCGCCGCGGCCTCGGCATCGACACGGGCGTCGATCCGGAGACGATCGCGATCACGCGCAACGCCAGCGAGTCGCTCCAGATCGCGCAGCTCGGCCTCGACTTGAAGCCGGGCGACGAGGTGCTGACGACGAACCAGGACTACGGCCGGATGCTGCAGACCTACGACCAGCGCGCGCTGCGCGACGGGATCAAGGTCGTGAAGATTTCCTTCCCCGTGCCGGCGACGTCCGCCGATCTTGTGAAGCGGTTCGAAGCCGCCATCACGCCGCGCACGAAGCTCATGCACTTCTGCCACATCACCAACCTCACCGGGCAGATCTTCCCGGTGAAGGAACTCGCGGCGCTGGCGCGGTCGCGCGGCATCACGTCGATCGTCGACGGCGCGCACGCCTACGGCCACTTCCCGTTCAAGCTGTCGGACTTCGACGCCGACTTCTACGGCACGAGCCTCCACAAGTGGCTGCTGACGCCGATCGGCGCGGGGTTCATGTACGTGCGCAAGGACCGCATCGCCGGCCATTGGGCGCTGCAGCCGGCGCCGGAATCGATGAAGGCGAACATCCGCAAGTTCGAGGAGATCGGCACGCATCCGGCCGCGAACCACAACGCCATCTCCGAAGCGCTCGTGTTCCAGCAGGGCATCGGGATGGAGCGCAAGGCCGCGCGCCTGCGCTACCTGAGGAATCGCTGGGCCGAGCGCCTGCTCAAGAACCCGCGCATCGTGCTCCACACGCCGCTCGATCCCGCGCTCTCCTGCGCGATCGGCACGGTCCAGATCAAGGGCGTCCCGACCGGCGACGTCGGGTCGAAGCTCTGGAGCGACTACCGGATCTTCTCGACGCCGATCGTCCATCCCGAGTTCGAAGGCCTGCGTGTCACGCCGAACATCTACACGACGATCGACGAAATCGACCGGTTTGCTGACGCTATGGAGAGAATTGCGAAGACATAGCGCGGTCCATGGGTAATGTGGGAATCGGGCAATCGAGCCATGTTCGATCGGGCAATGTGTGATCGGCAATGGATCGGCAATTGGCGATTGGCCATCGCACCTCCATTGCCGATCACACCATTGCCCGATCTGCCTTTGCCCGATTGCCCGATTCCCACATTGCACATAAACCGCGCTAGTGAAAGTCATGTGACTCCACTTCCGGGCCGGCGTGGTGCAGCACGTCGGCCCGCTCTACTTTCACGGCGATCGAGCCGTCCTGGTTCTGCAGTACGCCCTCGACGATCAGATACGGGTGATCGACGATCACGCGCTTGTACGCCGCAAACACGTCCGGCGTGACGATCGCATTGGCGATGCCCGTCTCGTCTTCGAGAGACAGGAACACAAACCCCTTCGCCGTGCCCGGGCGCTGGCGCGTGATGACCGCGCCGGCCACGCGGACGCGCCGGCCGGGACGGATGCGCGCAAGGTCGGTGGCGCGCAGCACGCCGCGCGGCGCCAACGAGGCGCGCGCGATCGCCATCGGATGCGGGCCGATCGTTAACCCAGTTCCGGAGTAGTCCGCGGCCACCCGCTCCAATAGCGACATCTGCTTTAACGGGCCGTGAATCTGGTTGTCTGGTTTTCTGGTTATCTGGCTATTGGGATCGGCTATTTCGCTATCTTCTATTTGCGGCAAGTCGATATCTGGACCGCGCTCGGCTTGCCAGAGGGCCGTCCGCCGATCGCCGCCGATTGCCGACAGCGCGCCGACTTCCGCCAGCACACGCAGTTCTTCGCGCGACAACGCCGCGCGGCGCGCAAGATCGTCAATCGAGCAATAACCTTGGAGGGCCGTGGAGCCCTTCACGATTCTTTCGGCGCTTTCCTTCCGCAGGCCCTTTACGCAGCGTAGCCCCAGCCGCACGACGCCGTCGGGTTGCACCACGGACTCCCACTGCGACGTCGTCACATCCACCGGCGCGAACTGAACGCCGTGGCGCTGCGCGTCCTTGACGAGCGTGGCGGGGTGATAGAAACCCATGGGCTGGTTGTTGAGCAGCGCCGCATAGAACGCCGCGGGGTAATGCGCTTTGAGAAACGCGCTCGCGTAGACGATCAGCGCGAAGCTCGCGGCGTGCGATTCGGGAAACCCGTAGAGCGCGAACGACGAGATCGACTTCACGATCCGGTCGGCGGCTTCGCCCGTGATGCCGTTGGCCGCCATGCCCGATCGCAGCCGCGCCTCGATCGCCGCCATGCGCTGCATCGACCGCTTGAATCCCATCGCGCGCCGCAGCTCCTCCGCCTCGCCGCCGGAGAAATTGCCGACGACCATCGCCATGCGCAGGAGCTGCTCCTGAAACAGCGGCACGCCCAGCGTGCGCTTGAGCACCGGCTCGAGCAACGGGTGGTCGTAGGTCACCGGCTCTTCCCCGCGCCGCCGGCGCAGGTACGGATGCACCATGTTGCCGACAATCGGTCCCGGCCGGATGATCGCGACCTCGACGACGATGTCGTAGAAGTGCTCGGGGCGCATGCGCGGCAACGTCGCCATCTGCGCGCGCGATTCCACCTGGAAGACGCCGACCGTGTCGGCGCGCTGCAGCATCGCGTAGACGGCGGGATCGTTCGGGGGGAGATGCGCCAAGTCGACACGCGGCCCGGCGGGCTGAAGCCCGCCGGCTACGTGTGGTTGGCTGTCGTAGCCGCAGGGCCTTAGCCCTGCGGGCGCATTGATGATCGTCAGCGCGTCCTCGAGCGCGGCCATCATGCCGAGGCCGAGCAGATCCACTTTCACGATGCCGAGGTCCGCGCAGTCGTCTTTGTCCCACTGCACGACGACGCGGCCGGGCATGGACGCCGGCTCGAGCGGCACGACTTCGTCGAGCCGGCCCTGGCAGACGACCATGCCGCCCGAATGCTGGCCGAGATGCCGCGGCAGGTCCTGCATCTGCTGCCACAACTCGCCGAACTGCTGATACCGGGGATCGGCCGGGTCGAGCCCGGCTTCGGTGAGATTGCGCGCGAATGAGTCGGCCGGATCAACCCACTCGAACTGGTGCATCAGCCGCGCAAGCCGGTCGATTTCGTCATCGGCGATGCACAGCACCTTCCCCACTTCCCTCGCCGCGCTCTTGCCGCGATACGTGATGACGTTGGCCGTCATCGCCGCGCCCATCCGGCCGTAGCGCTCGTACACGTATTGAATGACGCGCTCGCGCCGGTCGCCGCTCGGCAGATCCAGGTCGATGTCCGGCCACTCGCCGCGCTCTTCCGACAGGAACCGTTCGAAGAGCAGCTCCATGCCGACCGGATCGACGGCCGTGATGCCGAGCGCGTAGCACACGGCGCTGTTGGCCGCCGAGCCGCGGCCCTGCACGAGGATCCGCTGCTGCCGGCAGAAATTGACGATGTCCCACACGATCAGGAAATAGCCGGCGAGCTCGAGCTTTTCGATCAGCGCCAGTTCCCGGTCGATCTGCGCGCGCGCCTTGTCGTAATACGGGCGATAGCGATCGCGCGCGCCAACCTGCGCGATCCGACGCAGAAACGAAATCTGCGTTTCGCCGGACGGCACCGGATAGTCGGGGAACCGGTATCCGAGATTCGCCAGCGTGAACTCGAGGCGCTCGGCCAGCGCCTCCGTTCCCGCGAGCGCCTGCGGCACATCGGCGAACAACCGCGCCATCGCCTCCTGCGGCTTGAGGTAGCGCTCGGCATTCGCCGTGAGTCGCCGTCCCGCCGAGTCGAGCGTGACGCCGTGATGGATGCACGTCAGCACGTCGAACAGCGGCCGGTCCGCCGATGACGCAAACCGCACGCCGTTCGACGCCATCACCTGCACGCGAAACGCCGACGCGAGGTCGAGCAACGCGCGATTCGCGCGCTCGTCATCGCCGCGGAGATGCCGCTGCAGTTCCATCCACACGCCGTCGCGGCCAAACACGCCGACGAGCTGGTCGACGAGCCCGCCGACGCCGTGCTGCTCGGCCGCGAGCGCGTCCCTCCCGGCCAGCGCGACCAGTCCGCGCGTGTGTCCGTCGAGATCCTTGAGCGTGAACCGCGCCTCGCCTTTGGCCGCCCGCAGTTTCACGCGCGTGATTGCCCGGCACAGATTCCGATACCCCTCGGCCGAGGACACCAGCACGGGCAATCGCCAATCCCGCTCCGGTCTCCCCGTCTCCCCCATCGTCAACTCCGCGCCGACGATGGCTTTGAGACCGGCTTTCTTCGCGGCGCGATAGAACTGCGGCGCGCCGTACACGCCGTCGGCGTCGATGAGCGCGAGCGCGGGGTACCCGAGCGCGGCGGCGCGCGCGATCAGCGCGTCAGGCAGCGACGCGCCGCGCAGAAATGAAAACGCGGACGACGTATGCAGTTCGATGAACATGGGCCTCAGTCGTAAACACCTTCCAGCTCCCAGTTCTTCGAACGGCGGTTCCGGCTCACGCGCAGCAGTTCGCCCGAGGCCGTCTCGAGATCCCAGGTGTCGCGATCCCAGGCGCTGCCGTCGCGACGCCACCACCGGCCCGACGATCGCCAGGGGCCCGCCGCGACTTTCGCTTCCGGTTTGCGCAGCGCCGGGGGCAACCGCAGGCGGCGGAAGCCGAGGTTCAGGCGCTTACGCTGAGGGTTCGTACTCTCGCGTTGGGGGTTCGTACACTCGCGTTGGGGGTTCGTACTCTCGCGCTGGGGGTTCGTACTCTCACGATGAGGGTTCAGGGGGATTTGCGTGAAGTTCGAGCGTTCGTCGTGCGTGTCGGCGAGCGACGGCGCGCCGACACGGTCGCCGCCCATCAACGCGCCCAGTCGTGCAACCAGCGTCGCGAGCGACTCCGGCGTCGGCACGGTGCGCACGAACAGCGCGCCCTGGACGATACGGCCCGGCGAGACCTCCACTTCGATCTCGACCGCCTCGACGCCGCTCGTCGCGAGGCCGGTCGTGTCATCGGTCACGCCTGTCGGCGGATGGGCCTCGAGATCGAGATGGATGAGCGTGCGCAGCACCCGCGCGTCGCGCATCGGCGCCGGCAAATGCAGCGTGCGTTCGAAGCCCGCCTTCGACACGAGCGCCAGCCTCGTCGTCACGGCCACGGCGCCGCGATCGGCGTCCTCGAGCTGCTTCGACAGCGACTCGCAGAGCCGCGCGACGACGAACGACAGCGGTTCGAGACCTTCGATCGGCCAATCGAGCAGGAGCCGCTCGACGAATCGCCGCGGCTCGGCGCCCGGCGTGAGCGGCAATCGGTCTTCGCCAAGCGACGCTTCGTGGAGCCGCGCGCCGATGTCGCCGAACCGCGCGCGCAATTCCGCGCGCGACAGCGCCGCGACCTCGCCCAGCGTGCGCACGCCCCATCGCTCGAACGTCGTGAGGATCTCGGCTTCGACACGGACAAAACCGGCGTTCGACGTGCGCATGGGCGACGGCGCCGCGCGAAAATTTCTGCCGCGCGGCACGCGCTGGCGGCGCACGTCTTTCGCCAGATCCGCCAACCCGGGCACCGTGAGCAGCACCGCGACCGGCAGCAGCGCCAGCGCCTCCGCCACTTTGCCGGCATTGCCTTCCACCACCGTAATGGCGGCCGGCTTCGCCTGCGCGATCAGCCAGGCCGCCGTCGTCGTCGGCGCCATCACGATCCGCGCGCGGACGCCGCGTTCGATCGCCAGCCGCTGCACTTCCCTGGCGATGTCACGCGGCGTCCCCAGCACGCGCGAAAGTCCACTCGCGTCAAACACGACCGACTCAGGGCCGAGCAGTTCGACCCGTGGCGAACACAGCCGAGCCAAATTCATGAGCGCGCCCTCACCGAAGAGTACGCACTTCATAATTTGACCTTCGCCGAATCCACGTGACGCGCGGAGGTCACGCTGACGTCGATGTCGAGCCCGTCGAGCCGCCGGCGCTGCGCGCTCTCGCCGGTCCATCGCGGCGTCGCGTTGAGCCTGACCGACACGCCTCGCGGACTGCGCGCGAGCGGCGCGTCGGCGACCAGGATGAGCACCGTGTCGCGACCTTCATTGGCATGCGCGATGCGCAGCCACGACGAGGCCGGCACGCGGCCCACGAGCGGCGCCGGCACGTCCGCGAGATCGAGCGCGACGATGCCGAACCCGCCGGCGCGGACGATGAGATCGGCGGCGCGCAGCGCGCGGCGAACGACCGCATCGGCCAAACTCGATTCGCCGGGACGCGGCGCGCGTTGCGGCATCGACGTCACGCTCGGACCGCGCACCCAGAGCACGCGCATCACATCGACGCCGGCGTCGGCGGCCATCGCCGGATCGAACCGGTCCAAACTGTCTACAACCGCCACCACTTCGCCGCGCGCGGTCGCGGCGGCGAGCGTCGCCAGGAGCAGGCTGGTGCGTCCGGAGGACTTCGGCCCGGTTAGTTCCGAGAGCTCGCCCCGGCGCCAGCCGCCGCCGAGGGCGCGATCGAACGGCTCGAGGCCGGTTGGGGCCATCGCGGGGACGAGCTCGAGCTTCGCCAGCGTGCCGTCCAGCTTTCGGGCACGGAGCAGCCCTTCGATGTGTTGAATTGCCTGAGAAACCATTGCAGTTTCGCCTAACTTTCGCCTACTCTAGCGTAAGGGGTGGGGACAGGCAACAGGTAAGATGTCGTGGTCGTGTCCGACGCCGCACCCGCAACACCCGATGCCCCGGCTCCGAAGTGGCATCGCGTGGGGGTGGCCCTCACCAACCGGAACTTTCGCCTCGTCTGGCTGGCCGCGCTGGGCTCCACGATCGGCACGTGGATGCAGCAGTACGCCGAAGGTCTGCTCGTCTACCGGCTGACCGGGTCCAAGTTCTACCTCGCGCTCGACACCGCGCTCGGTCAGGCGCCGATTCTGCTCTTCATGCTGATTGGCGGCGTGATCGCCGACCGCTACGACCGGCGCAAGCTGCTCACCGGCTCGCAACTCGTCCAGGCCTTCGCCGCGTTCTCGCTGACGCTGCTCGTCTTCACGGACCACGTCACGATCTGGCACATCCTCTTCTTCTCGTTCTTCGCCGGTTGCGGCCAGGCGTTCGGCGGCCCGGCCTACCAGTCGCTGATTCCCTCGCTCGTCCCGCGCGAGCATCTGCCGAACGCGATCGCGCTCAACTCCACGCAGTTCAATCTCTCGCGCGTGCTCGGTCCGACGATCGGCAGCGGCGTGCTGCTCTTCATCGGCACGGCCGCGTGTTTCGGCCTGAACGGCCTCTCCTTCTTCCTCGTCGTCTTCACGCTCGCCTCGCTCCATCTGCCGCCGGCGCCGCCGACGCCGACCGCCGGGCACAAACCGATCAGCGAGGATCTGGCCATCGGCTTCAACTACGTGAAGACGACGCGCGTGGTGTTGTCGCTGGTGGTGCTGGCGGCGACGGCGTCGTTTCTGGCGCAGCCGCTCATCACGCTGCTCCCCGCGATTGCCGCCACGGATTTCGGCTGGGGCCCGAAACTCCCTGAAACGCGGCTGGCCATCCTGCAGGCCTGCCAGGGCGGCGGCGCGATCATCGGCGCGCTCACGATCGGCAGCGCCGGCAAGTTCAAAGGCATGGGCAAGGCCCTGATCGGCCTGCAGGTGCTGATGGGCCTGCTCATCATCACGTTCACGATGACGCACTTCTGGCTCGTGAACTGTCTCCTGATGCTCGTCATCGGCATGGTCTTCATGGCGATGTTCTCGATCAGCTTCTCGAGCATCCAGCTCAACGTCCCCGATAACATCCGCGGACGCGTGGTGAGCATCTACATGGTGGCGCTCCGAAGCGGCGGCCCGCTCGGCGGCCTGGTGACGGGCGCCGCGGCCGACATCTTCACGACGACCAACGCGCTCGTCTTCAACGGCGCGCTGCTCGCGATGATCGCGTCCACGGTCTACCTGAGCGGCCGCGGCCGCGCCGTCCGGGAGCTGTGACGTGGCTCGCATCCTCGTCATCGAGGATCACGCGGACATCGCCGAGCTGATCACGCACTATCTCGAGCGCGCCGGTCATGCGCCGGAGATCGTCACGTCGGGCAGCGCCGTGATGGGCCGGCTCACCGCTGTCCCGGCGGATCTCGTGCTGCTCGATCTGAT
>SCUN01000046.1 GCA_004297655.1 Acidobacteriota bacterium
TCAGCCCGGCGCCACGGAGTTGCTGCACGGCCCGAACGAGCACATCGAGACGGGCGCGTATCTGAAAGCGATTCGCGCCTACGGCGCGATCATCAGTTCTTTCTGATCGTCGTCGAGACGTCGCCGAGGCGCTGCGGACCGGCAGTGACCGTGGCGCGGATGACGTAAGACCCTGGCGTCAGACTCGCCAGCGGCAGCGTCGCCTCCGCGCGAAGGACTTCGCCATCAGCGCGGGGCGTGAGATCAACCTCCGCCACCGGCGTAGAGCCGCCGGCCGCCAGCAACGACAGGCGGACCTTGAGATCCGCGGGGAACGACTGCCCCGCGGGCTTGTATAACTCGATGCCGGCGCTGAGATTGGTGACGCCGGGCGGCACGTCGTCGAGCGCGAGAAACTGCGGCCGGCCGGAGCCATCCTTCCACCAGGTCAGCAGGTCGCTGACGTTCACCGCACCCATCGCCGTGAGGCGCGCATCAACCTCGGTGTCCACGCTGCCGACGCCGCCGGTCGCGTCTTCGACCGCGAGGCGGACGCGGTATCGTCCCGGCGCGACGGGCATCGGCACGGTGAGCCGATAGTCGCCGCGATCGCCGGGAGCGGGCACCGCCCGCGCGCCCTGCTTGAGTTCGCCGGCTTCGTTGATCAGACCGATCGTGACCTTGAGCGGACCGGCCACCGCAGCCGGTACTTCGATGCCGACGCCGACTTCCACCTGCTGGCCGGGCGCCTGCCGGCGCGTGACGGCCGCGCGCACCGGCACCGCGTACGCCGGCTGTCCCCGTCTGATCGCCGCGCTGACGAGTTCCGCCGTGCTCGGCTGAACCACCGCGCCCGGCAGCATTGCACTGCGATTCGCGTGCACGCTGCATCCGCCGCGCGACACCGTCGCCGACACGTCGATCGGCCTCGACGCGGACGCGTCGGACGGCGCGTCGACGCCGATGCGGTACACCGCCGATCCCGCGATCGCCGCGCGTTTGAACGCGCCGTCCGGGTTGCTGATCATGCGCTCGAAGGTGCCGCCCGACACGTCGGCCAGCGACTGAAGCGCGGCCGCGAACATCCGTCGATCCTCCCGGCGTCGCGCGGCGAGCCCGGTGTCTTTGATGGACTGGCCGAGTTCGCTCGCGGCCTTCGCCTGATTAGTCACATCCCCGTCGTCTTCGTCTTCCATGAGGACGCTCAACTGGACACCGGCCGCCGCGGCGGTCCTGGTCACCGGCTCGAAGAGCGAGAGGAACTCGCGCGTCGTCGCAATGCCCTGCGAGACCACCATCATCTGCTTCAATCCGGGCGCGCCCCTCATCGCCGCGAGCGTGTTCGACAACGACGAGATCTGGCGCTGCGTCGTGCCCTGCGTCTGACTCGCGATGAGACGCGCCGCGGCCATCAGGTCGGTCGAGCACTTCGTGTTGTACATGCCGATCGCGTTGCTGTAGAGGCCGTACTCGCCAGATTGAATCGCGCGGCCGGCGTCGGCGCACTCGCGCGCCACGGCGGCGTCTCTCACCGACGTGTTGTTGTGCTCGGAGATCTCGATGGCTTCCGTAATGCCGACGGACGGCATCGTGGGTGACGAGGGCTTGCGCGGGTCGATGAAACCGCCGACGACCCGCTTCAAGCCGTCGGCTACGGCGGTGCGATCGAGCGTCGGGTTCACGACCACGG
>SCUN01000047.1 GCA_004297655.1 Acidobacteriota bacterium
GTTGTCGGTCGCGACCGGACTTTCGCCCGACATGAAGCAGCTCGTGGCGACGATCGACAACCCGCTCCGCCTCGCGTACGTGCTCGCGAGCCTGCTCGACATCCGGCCCGAGGACAAGCAGAAGCTGCTCGAGGAAGACTCGCTGGCGGTGAAGCTCAACGCCATCGCGCTCTCGCTGCAGCGCGAGATCGAAGTGCTCGAGCTGAAGGGCAAGATCGAGTCGCAGGCGCAGCAGGAAATGACCGACGCCCAACGCCAGTACATGCTGCGCCAGCAGATGAAGGCGATCCAGGAGGAGCTCGGCGAGGGCTCGTCCGAGATCCAGCAGCTTCGCGAGCGCCTGACCAAGGCGGCGCTGCCGCCGGCGATCCACGAACCGGTCTCCCGGGAGCTCGACCGGCTCGAGCGGATGAACTCCGCGTCGCCCGAGTATCAGATGGTCCGCACGTACCTCGACTGGGTCTTCGAGCTGCCGTGGTCCATCTCCACGGAAGATCGTCTCGATCCGATCGAAGCGCGGCGTGTGCTGGACGAGGACCATTACGGTCTCGAGAAGATCAAGGAACGCATCGTCGAGCACCTGGCCGTCCGCAAGCTCAAGGGCAACATGAAGGGGCCGATCCTCTGCTTCGTGGGTCCTCCGGGCGTTGGCAAGACGTCGCTCGGCCAGTCGATCGCCCGGGCGATGAATCGCAAGTTCGTGCGGCTGTCGCTCGGCGGCGTCCGCGACGAAGCGGAAATCCGCGGACATCGGCGCACGTACATCGGCGCCCTGCCCGGCCGCGTCGTGCAGGCGCTGAAACAGGCCGGCTCGAACAACCCGGTCTTCATGCTCGACGAGCTCGACAAGCTCACGCAGGGCGGCTTCTCCGGCGATCCCGCGGCGGCGCTGCTCGAAGTGCTCGACCCGGCGCAGAACAACTCGTTCCGGGATCACTACCTCGAGCTGCCGATCGATCTCTCGAAGGTGCTGTTCATCGCCACCGCCAACCAGCTCGGCCCGGTGCACCCGGCCCTGCTCGACCGAATGGAGATCATTGAACTCTCGGGCTACTCCGAGCAGGACAAGCAACACATCGCGCGGCAGTACCTCATCCCGCGCCAGGCCGCGGAACACGGGCTCGCGGCCAACTACGTCACGATCACGGACGCGGCGCTCGGTCGCGTCATCAACGAATACACGCGCGAAGCCGGCGTGCGCAGCCTCGAGCGCCGCATCGCCGCGCTGTCGCGCAAGTCCGCGGCGGCCCTGGCCACCGCGCAGTCCGCGGGCGGCGCCGTGCCGGCGGCGGTCACGATCGACGCCGACGATGTGCCGACGTACCTCGGCCCGCCGCGCTTCAAGCCTGATACCGAGTTCCGCCTGTCGCGGCCAGGTGTCGCCACCGGGCTCGCCTGGACCGAAGCCGGCGGCGACGTGCTCTACATCGAAGCCGTGCTGATGCCGGCCGGCGGCGGCCAGCTCACGCTGACCGGCCAACTCGGCAACGTGATGCAGGAGTCCGCGCGGGCGGCACTCAGCCACATCCGGCAGCAGGCGCCGACGCTCGGCCTCGACGCCGAATTCCTGCGCGGCCACGACCTGCATGTGCATGTGCCGGCCGGCGCGATTCCGAAAGACGGGCCGTCGGCCGGCGTGACGATGGCCACGGCGATCGTCTCGGCGCTGCGCAAGCAGCCCGTCGCCAAGGACGTCGCGATGACGGGCGAGATCACGCTATCGGGGCTGGTGCTCCCGGTGGGCGGCATTCGTGAGAAAGTGCTCGCGGCCAGCCGGCTGGGGCTGAAGACCGTGATCCTGCCGGAACGAAACATGGACGATCTTCGCGACATCCCCGACGAAGTGCGACACGCGATGCGCTTCGTTCCGGCCAAGACGCTGGACGACGTGCTGGCGGTGGCACTGCCGCCGGCATGACGACGGCCGTCTTCTTCATCTCCGGCCACGGGTTCGGCCACGCATCGCGCGAGGTCGAAGTGATCAATGCGCTCGGCCGCCTGGCCGGGCCCGAACTCCGCGTGATCATTCGGTCGGCCGTGTCGGCGACACTGCTCGATCGCACGCTGCGCGTGCCCTACGAATTGCGCCCGGGGATCTGCGACACCGGGATCGTCCAACACAACAGCGTCACCCACGACGACGCCGCCACGCTGGCGGCCGCGCGCGAGTTCTACGGCGCCTTCGACGACCGCGTCCGCGCCGAAGCCGCGGCGCTCGCGGCCGACCGGCCGTCGGTCATCGTCTGCGACATCTCGCCGCTCGGCCTGGCGGTCGCCGCGCGGCTGGGCGTGCCCTCGATCCTGATCGCGAACTTCACATGGGACTGGATCTATGAAGCCCACGCGGCATTTCGCGAGCAGGCGCCCGAGGTGCTCGCGACGATTCGCCACGCTCAGGCCTCGGCCACGCTCGCGCTGAAGCTGCCACTCTCGCCGTCGTTCGAGGGCACGGGCCTTCGACACATCGAGGCGTTGCCGCTCATCGCCCGGCGGCCATCGCGCTCGCGCTCGGAGACGCGCGCCCTCCTCGGCCTGCCGGCCGAGCGGCGGCTGGCGCTCCTGTCATTTGGCGGCTACGGACTCAGCGAACTGAATCTGGCCGGCGTCGACTGTGCCCCGGAGTGGGATCTCGTCGTGACCGACCGGAGCGTCGCCGATTCGGCGGTCGCGCGGCTCCCCTACGTGCATTCGTTGTCCGAAGCCGATCTGGCCGGCAGCGCGGCCCGGTACGAAGACCTGATTGCGGCCGCTGACGCCGTCATCACCAAACCAGGCTTTGGCATCCTCGGCGAGTGCATCGCCGCGCGGATGCCGATGCTCTACACCTCGCGGGGGAACTTCCGCGAATACGACGTGCTGGTCGCGGAGATGCCGCGCTTCATGCGCTCGCAGTTCATCAGTCAGGACGACTTGTTCGCCGGGCGCTGGAAACGATCGCTCGACCAGTTGCTCGCCCAACCGGAGCCGCCGGAGGCGTTGCCGCCGACGGGAGCCGAAGCGGCGGCCGGAATTATTTTCGCCAGGTCAGGACGTAGGCCGGCGGGAAATTCCTGACGACGAGCGACCGCGAGATCATTGGACCGAAGTCCGCGGCCATTTCCCTGCGGAACTTCACGGCCGGGGGCGTCGCGTAGGCGTGCACGTACTGGAACGTCGTGAAGGTGCCGCCCTTCACGAGCGACCGCCCCACCGCCGCCAGAATCGCGCGTGAAATCGCGGCCGGCAGACTCGCAAACGGCAGCCCCGACAGCACGTGATCGACGCCGGGCCACTTCCGCGCGGCGATCATCGACGGCAGGTCGGCCGCCGATCCGCACTCGCAATCGAGCGCCGGCCACCTTGCGCGCAGATTCGCGCAGAACTCGGGGTCGATGTCGATCGCCAGGAATCGTTCGCCTGGCGCCAGCACCTCGATGACTTGTCTGGTGAGCGCGCCGGTGCCGGGCCCCAACTCCACGACCACGGCCGCGGGGCTGACGGGCACGGCGCGCGCCATCTCGCGCGCGAGCGCCCGCGAACTCGGCGTCACCGAGCCGACGTGGCGAGGGTTCCGCAGGAACTTGCCGAGGAACATCAAATGTTCCCCGATGGCCCTGCGGCTCGTCATCCGCGCACCGCTTCGAGGAATCGCTCGACGCTGGCGGGCGATCCGTGCAGACCGCGGATCGCGACGCCGTGCACGCTCGATCTGAGCGCGTTGAAGATCTCCAGGCTGATCGCGAGGCCTTCGGCCGCCGGATCCGTGGCCGCGCGCATCCGGGCCACGACGTCGGCTGACACCGCCACGTCCGAGACTTCGCTCGCGATGAAGTCCACCTGGCGCGCCGTTTCGAGCGCCGCGAGTCCCGCGATCACGGGCAGGCCGGTCGCGCGAAGGCGCGGCAGCACGCGCTGGAAGGCCGCCACATCGAGGATCGGCGGCGTGAGGATGTACTCGGCGCCGGCCTCCACTTTGTAGTCGAGGCGCTTCCATTCCGTATCGAGGCTGGGCGCGTTCGGATTGACGGCGACGCCGATATGAAACGCGGCCGCGCGCCCGAGCGACTGCCCGCCGATGTCGAGTCCGCGATTGAGGCTCGCCACCATGTTGGTCAGGCCGATCGAGTCCACGTCGTCGATCGCCGTCGCGTCGGCGTAGGTGCCCTGGCTCGGCGGTTCGCCGGTGACGAGCAGCACGTTGCGCAGCCCCATCGCGTGCGCGCCGAGCAGATCCGATTGCATGCCGATCAGCGACCGCTCGCGGCAGGAGTAGTGGAGGACGGTCTCGATGCCGCTCGCCGCAATCAGCTGCGACAAGGCGAGCGCGCTGACGTGGCCGGCGCTCCGCTGGTAGTCCGGCACGTTGATCGCGGTCGCCCCGAGGGCGGCATACCGCTTCGCGGCCGCCAGCGCGGAGCCGGTCTCCATGCCCCGCGGCGTGCCGACCTCCGCGATGGTGACGAACTGACCCGCCGCCAACGCTTTCGCGAGCGCGGATTTTTCTCCTCTCGCAACCGTCGGGAAGTAGGCCGGGGCTTCAGCCCCGGCAGCCTTCGGGCCGGAGCTGAAGCTCCGGCCTACATCGGCGATTTGGCGAACCGCCTGCTTGATCTGGCGAATGTGCTCGGGCGTGGTGCCGCAGCAGCCGCCGACCAGGCGGGCGCCGGCGTCAATGAAACGACGGGCGTAGCTCGCCATGTAGTCCGGCGAGCAGAGATACAGGTTCCGGCCGTCCACGTCGCGCGGCCGGCCGGCGTTGGGCTGGGCCGAGAGTCGCTTGCCGGTCGCCCGCCCCATGCGCTCGAGCGTCTCGAGCATCGCCGCGGGCCCGACACTGCAGTTCACGCCAATGACATCCGCGCCCGCCGCTTCGAGCCGCGGCGCGAACGTCTCCGGCGGCGTCCCGTCCAGACTGTTGCCGTCGTCTTCGGTCGTCATCTGCGCGACGATCGGGAGCTGCGACACGGACCGCACGGCGCGCACGGCGGCGGCCAGCTCGTTCACATCACGAAACGTCTCGAGCATGAAGAGATCGACGCCGCCCTCAACGAGCGCTTCGGCCTGCTCGCGAAACGCGGCCTCCGCGTCGGTCACGCCGGTTTTGCCCCAGGGCTCGATGCGTACTCCGAGCGGCCCGATCGAGCCGGCCACCCACGCCGCGTCGCGCGCGGCGCGTTTCGCCAATCGCGCGCCCTCGACATTGATCGCCCGCCGCTGATCCGCCAGCCCGAACGTGGACAGTTTGAACCGGTTCGCCCCGAACGTGTTCGTCTCGATGACGTCGGCGCCTGCGCGCACGTAGCCCTGATGCACCTCGAGCACGAGATTCGGCTGTGTCAGGTTCAGTTCATCGAAGCACTTGTTGAGGAAGATGCCCTTCGAATACAGCATCGTCCCCATCGCCCCGTCGCAGACGAGAACGCGGGCTTCGATTTCCGAGAGGAACGGTTTGATGAGAGACCTCAGGACGCGCTGGACGCGCGCGGCGGAACGAGCAGGTCAGCCTTGTCCCAGATGAAGTCTTTCTTGTCGTAGACGGCCAGCTCGTAGTCCTTGCCCATGAAGATCGCCGACACGGGGCACGCTTCTTCGCAATAGCCGCAGAAGATGCAGCGCGTCTTGTGGATCTGGTACGTGCTCGCGTAGCGCGGACCGGCCATCACCGTGCCGTTGTTCTCGGCCGGCTCGAGATAGATCGCATCGGCCGGGCACGCCACCGAGCAGAGACCGCACGCCACGCACTTTTCCAGGTCGTTTTCGTCGCGCATCAACACCTGTTTCCCGCGGTATTTCGGGAACACCGGCACTTTCTCGTTCGGGTAATTGACGGTGATCGGTTTCTTGAACATGTGCCGCAAGGTCGTGGCGAAACCGATGAGAAACGGACGAATCATGGCTAGAATCATACCAAAAGGCCGTGCTGCCAAGCGCGCAACCCCCTCTGACTGAACAAGTTCTGGTCATCACGCTCATCGTCACGCTGGCCGTCATGGCCACGCTCGCGACGATGCTCGTACGGTTCAGCTGGTTTCGGCGGATCCTGCTGACCGAAAAGCGCGACTGGCCGGAGCGACTGGTCTTCGCCGCCGGCTGGGGCGTGCCGCTGACGATTGGCGTCACCGTGCGGATGCTCCTCGATTTCGGCGCCGCGGACCTGACGCTGCCCGGCACGTTCCTCGCGGGGCTCATCGCGGGCCCGTACGCCGGCGCGATCGTCGGCGTGATGGCCGGCATCCCGCCGCTCTTCCAATCGCAATGGGGCGCCCTGCCGTTTGCGATCGGCTGCGGATTCGCCGGCGGCGGACTCCGCGAGCTCTGCCCGAAGGAAGAGATCTGGCGGTTCTCGCCGTTCGTGATCACGAAGGTCCATCGCTGGCAGCTCGCCCTGGTGTCGGCGCCGATCGGCCTCGAGATGATCCGTCAGACGGTCGGCGCGGAGTGGCCGCGCGCGATCTATCGCGTGGCGCCGGACAGCTGGTGGCTGTGGGTCCTGACGCTCCTCGCCGCGATGCTGGGCGTGGCCATCCCGATCAAGATCTGGAACACCGCGCGCATCGAGCACCGGCTCGCCGAACAAGAGAAGCTACTCATGGCGGCGCGCGTCGAAGCGCTCGCCAACCAGATCAACCCGCATTTCCTCTTCAACACGCTGACGTCGATCTCGTCGCTGATCCGTTCGCGGCCGGAGACCGCCCGAGTGTTGATCGTGAAGCTCAGCGGTCTGCTCCGCCGGCTGCTCCGCAGCCAGGACCAATTCGTGCCGCTCCGCGAAGAGCTCGAGGCCGTCGATGAGTATCTCGATATCGAGAAGGTCCGGTTCGGTCCGTCGCTCCAGATCATCAAACAGGTGTCGCCCGCGAGCCTCGAGGTGATGGTGCCGAGCATGATCCTGCAGCCGCTCGTCGAGAACTCGATCAAGCACGGACTCGCCCGCAAGGTCGGCCACGGCACCGTCACGATCCGCGCGAACGTGACCGGCGGCCAGTTGTCGATCGAGATCGTGGACGACGGCATCGGCCTGACCGAGCAACGGCTCGAGACGTCCAGCGGCCGCGGCATCGGATTGCGCAACGTCAACGAGCGCTTGCGGGTAATCTACGGGTCAGAGTTCCAGATGAAGCTCACCCACGTGCCCGGCGACGGCACCGTCGCACGGATCGAGATCCCGGAGACGCTGATGATGGAGCGCGCGCGATGAAGCCGCTCCGCGCCGTGGTCGTCGACGACGAGCAGCTGGCGCGCGACGAGGTGTGCTACCTGCTGGGCCAGGCCGGCCAGGTGGATGTCGTCGGTCAGGCGGCCAATGGCGTGGACGCTCTACGGCTGGCCGGCGAGCTCGCGCCCGATCTCCTGCTGCTCGACGTCCAGATGCCCGGCCTCGACGGATTCGAAGTCGCGCGACGCCTCGTCGAAGCGGACCTGCGTCCGCAGGTGGTGTTTCTGACCGCCTTCGACCAGTACGCGATCGACGCGTTTTCGGTCAACGCCGTTGACTACATGCTCAAGCCGGTGGACCCCGCGCGGCTGCAGGAAATGCTGGGCCGCGTGCGCCGCCGGATCGATACCGAACAGGCGGCCAAGCTGCCGCTCTCGCCGTCAGATCTCGAGAAG
>SCUN01000002.1 GCA_004297655.1 Acidobacteriota bacterium
TTGAAGCGATTGCCGCCGTAGTCGGGGATCAGCGAGTCGACGATCAACACGTCGGCGCCGAGCGCGACGAGCCGGTGAGCGAGATTTGAGCCGATGAATCCCAGGCCGCCGGTGATCAGCACCGGGCGGCCGCGATAGAAGTCCATCTGAAGGGAGATTACTACTTCCTCCCGTCAAATCGGAGCGTGGCGATCTGCTCCGAGACGAGGCCAACGGCAAAGAGGAGCACGGCGAGCACGATCAGCAGCACCGATGAATTCGTGACGTGCCGCTGCGTGGCGATCGTCCACACGGCGTACGCCGCGCCAAGGAAAAACGACGCCGCCGACACCGGGAGAAACACCCGAAGCGGAGAGAAGATTGTCATGACGCGGATGATGATCAGAACGAACTTGCTGCCGTCGCGCGCCAGCTTGATCTTCGACGTGCCAACGCGCATCTCCACCGAAATCGGCTCGAACCGCACGTTGTAGCCCGCCTTGATGAACGACAGCGTCGTCGTGGTCGGCGTGGAGAAACCGTTGGGCAGCAGGTGGATGAACTCCATCAGGCAGGCCCGGCGGCCGGCCCGCATCCCGGAGGTGAGATCGGGGATGTGGCGGCCGGTGAGGTAGCTCGCCAGCCAGTTGAGCAGGCTGTTGCCGAGCCGGCGCTGCCAGCTGGCCTGCATCGATCCCGTGCGCGCGCCGATCACCAGGTCGTAGTCGCCGAGCGGCGCGATCAGTCGCGCGGCGTCGGACGGCTGGTGCTGTCCGTCGGCGTCGAGGATCAGCACGAATTCCCCCTGCGCCGCGCGCAGCCCGCTCTTGATGGCCGCGCCGTTGCCCTTGTTGTAGGGGTGCCGAATGACGGTCGCGCCGGCGGCGGCCGCCGCCGTGGCCGTGCCATCGGTGGAGCCGTCGTCCACGACGATGATTTCGCGCCAATTGCCCGCGGGACGCAGCGCTTCGATGACATGCCCAATCGCGCTGGCCTCGTTAAAGGCGGGGATCAGGACGGTGACTTGGTCAGCAGATGCCATCGATGGCGAGGGAAGGACCGAAAATCGTATCACGGCCTCAAATTTTCGCCTGATCTTCGCTTTCGTAGTGAGGGCGAAAATATCGCGTAAGTGCTGATTTCACCTTAGTTTGCCGTTGACTCCTCCCTGGGGCGGGCTTACGATCCACGTGGACTTTTGTGGAGCAAAGTGGACCGTAACCAGAGGTTTAGCCGTGCTGCGCGGTAATCATCCCGCCAAGATCGACGACAAAGGCCGCATCAAGCTGCCCGCGTCGTTTCGCGCGCTCGTCGAAGACGCGCACGGCACCGGTCTGTACATCACCAGCATCACCGGCGAATCCGTGCGCATCTACCCGATGCCCGTGTGGAACGCGCTCGAAGCACGCCTCGCGAAAATGCCGAGCACGCATCCCGCGCGCGTGAAGTTTCTCGCGCGCACGAGCTACTACGGCCAGGCCGCGGAATTCGACGCGCAGGGCCGCGTGATCATTCCGTGGCAACTGCGCGAGGTCGCCGGCATGAGCGGCGACGTCGACGTGCTCGGCCAGATCGATTACCTCGACGTGTGGAACCACGAGCGGTTCGTGGCGAAGCTGAAGGCCGAACCCTTCAGCGACGACGACGCGAAGGCGTTGTCGGACTTCGGCATCTGAGGCGGGGCATGACGATCGACGCGCCACTTCATGCTCCGGTGATGCCCGCCGAAGTGCTCACGCTTCTGGCTCCGAGAGCAGACGGCCTCTACGTGGATTGCACCGTCGGTCTCGGCGGCCACACCGAGCGGCTGCTCGACGCCGGCGCGGGCCGCGTGATCGGTCTCGATCGTGACGAGCGCGCGCTCGCGCACGCGCGCGCCCGGCTTGCCGGCTACGCCGCGCGCGTCGAATTCGTGCACGCCGACTATCGAACGCTCCCTGAGGTGCTGAAGGCGCGCCAGATCGCGACCATCGACGGCGCGCTCGCGGATCTCGGCGTGTCGTCCATGCAGCTCGACGATGCCGCGCGGGGGTTCAGCTTCCGGCACGATGGCCCGCTCGACATGCGCATGGACGCGAGCGCGGGCGAGCCGCTCGCCGCGCGGCTGGCGACGGTCGATGAAGGCACGCTGGCCGACGTCATCTATCAATACGGCGAGGAACGGCACGCCCGCCGCATCGCGCGCGCGATCGTGACGGCGCGCGCGCGTCAGCCGCTCGAGCGTACCTCGGACCTGGCGAGCGTCGTCCGGCGCGCCGCCGGCGGCGGCACGTGGCAGCGGCTGACGCGCGCGCGCCGTCACGATCGCGCGCGCGATGCGGCGGGCGTGCCGTTCCTCGCCGTATTGATAGA
>SCUN01000004.1 GCA_004297655.1 Acidobacteriota bacterium
CGCGATCGTGGCCATGCGCGGGATGTCGATGAGCGGCTTGACCGGCGGCTGCGACTGATAGCGGACGGTCGCTTCGGCGATGTTGACCGCGAGGTCGCCCACGCGCTCGAGGTCCGTGTTGATCTTGACCGCCGAGATGATCGCGCGCAGGTCCTGCGCGACCGGCTGATAGAGCGCGAGCAACTTGAAGCACCGATCGTCGATCTCGATGTGGAGTTTGTTGATTTCGGCATCACCCTGGAGCACGCGATCGACGCCGGCGCGGTCCTGATCGACGAGCGCGCGGACGGCGGCGCGCACGCGGTCTTCGGCGAGCCCCCCCATCGTGAGGATCTTCGCCTTGAGTTGGCCGAGCTCTTCCTGGAAGTGCGGGATGTGCTGTTCAGTCATGATGAGTGCCGGGTTAGCCGAATCGTCCGGTGATGTAGTCCTCGGTGAGTTTCTGTCCGGGCTTCGTGAACATCTGCGGGGTCGCGCCGTACTCGACGAGCGTGCCGAGCCAGAAGAACGCGGTCGCGTCCGACACGCGCGCGGCCTGCTGCATGTTATGCGTCACGATGACGATGGTGTAGTGCTTCTTGAGGTCGTAGATCAGCTCTTCGATGCGCTGCGTGGCGATCGGGTCGAGCGCCGAGGCCGGCTCGTCCATCAGCAGCACTTCCGGCCGCACCGCCAGCGCGCGCGCGATGCAGAGGCGCTGCTGCTGCCCGCCGGACAGCGCGAGCGCGGAGTCGTGCAGGCGGTCTTTCACTTCGTCCCAGAGCGCCGCGCTCCGCAGGCTCGCTTCGACCTGGTCGTGCAGATCCCGGCCCTTCGCCATGCCGTTGATGCGAAGGCCGTAGGCGACGTTCTCGAAGATGGACTTCGGAAATGGATTGGACTTCTGGAACACCATCCCGACTTTGCGCCGGAGCGCGACGGCGTCGGTGCCGTTCGCGTAGATATCGTGGCCGTCGATCTCGACGGTGCCGGCGACGCGCGTGCCGGGGATGATGTCGTTCATGCGATTCAGCGTGCGCAGGAACGTGCTCTTGCCGCACCCGGACGGGCCGATGAACGCGGTCACCTCGTTCGCCCGCATCTCGATCGAGATGTCCTTCAGCGCCTGCTTCGCGCCGTAGTAGAAGTTGAGCTTGTCGGCTTTGATCTTCACAGCGTCGCCACGACTCTATCGACGCCGCGTTTCCCGGCCGTTTCGCACCTGTAAATTCGATGTAACGCGCCATTTAACGCGGACGCAACACACCTGAGACGTCCGCGCAACACCCGCCGCCTACGCTGACGGTGCTTTCAAGGAGGCTCAGTGACCCGACGTTTCTGCCGTTTGATGCTGCCCGCTCTCGCACTCCTCACGATTCTGGCGCCCTCGACCGCGCTCGCCCAGGTGACGGCCGCGGCCGGCTACACGCCGCCGGACGACACGCAGGCGATCAAGGTCGGCGCCGTGGTGTTTTACGACTACACCTACACCAAGACCCCGAAGACGACCGACTCGGCGGGCAACACGTTTTCGCCGAGCGTCTTCAACGTCGCCCGCACCTACCTCAACGTCACGGGCAACATCTCGCACCGCGTGGCCTTCCGCATCACGCCCGACATCACGCGCGAAAGCGGCACCGGCAGCAGCCTCGCCGGCTCGCTCACGGTGCGCCTCAAGTACGGCTACGCGCAGTTCAACCTCGATGACTGGACGGGCAACTGGAAGCAGACCTACATCCGGGCCGGCATCCAGCAGACGCCCTTCATCGACGCGCAGGAAGGCGTCTACCGCTACCGCTTCCAGGGCACGGTCTTCGTCGAACGCGACGGCGGCCTCTCGTCGGCCGACGCCGGCGTGACCTTCCACACGAACCTGCCGAACAACTACGGCGACTTCCACATCGGCCTCTACAACGGCGAGGGCTATTCGAAGGCGGAGATCAACAACCAGAAGTCGCTGCAGGTGCGCGGGACCTTCCGCCCGATGCCCGGCGGCGGATTCGCCGTCAAGGGCCTTCGGCTCACCGGCTACTACAACAAGGATCACGTCGCGAAAAACGCCGACCGCAACCGTGCCATCGGCTCCGTGTTCTACGAGTACAAGCGATTCAACGCCGGGTTCGACTACATTGCGCGCAGCGACGAAGCGTCGGCCACGGCGGCGAAGGTCAACTCGGACGGCTGGTCGGTGTTCGTGACCCCGTTCTTCAAGGAGAAGGGCAACGGGCTCGAGGGTCTCTTCCGCTACGACTCGTTCCGCGCGAACAAATCGCTGGACGCCCGGCAGAACAGAACGATCGCGGGTCTCGCGTACTGGTTCCCGCATCCGGGCGGCGCGGCCACGGCCGCGATTCTCCTGGACTTCGAGCAGGTCGATTTCAAGAACTTCACCGGCGCGGGCACGGCTCCGGCCAAACAGCAGCGCATCGCGCTCCACGGCCTCATCAACTTCTAAGTCATCGCAGAGAGAGAAGGACACGACATCATGAAGAACAGGTTCTCCAACCGGACGCTCGCGGCCGCGGCCGCCATCCTCGCGCTCTCGACGGGCCTCATCGCCCAGGGCAGGATTCAGATCACCGGCGCGGGCGCGACCTTCCCGAACCCGATCTACTCGAAGTGGTTCAGCGAGTACAACAAGCTGCACCCGAACGTCGAGATCAACTACCAGTCGGTCGGCTCCGGCGCGGGCATCCGCCAGATCACGAACGGCACCGTCTTCTTCGGCGCCACCGACGGCCCGATGACCAACGACCAGAAGCTCGCGGCGCCCGGCGCGATCCTGCACTTCCCGACCGTGCTCGGCGCGGTGGTCCCGGTCTTCAACGTGAGCGGCGTCACTCAGCTGAAGTTCACGGGCCCGCTGCTCGCCGACATCTTCCTCGGCAAGATCACGCGCTGGAACGACGCGGCCATCGCGAAGGTCAACCCGGGCGTGTCGCTCCCGAGCACGGAAATCACCGTCGCGCACCGCTCCGACGGCAGCGGCACGACCTACATCTGGGTCGACTACCTCTCGAAGGTGTCGCCGGAATGGAAGCAGAAGGTCGGCATCAGCACCGCGGTGAACTGGCCGGTCGGCCTCGGCGGCAAGGGCAACGAAGGCGTCGCCGGTCTCGTGAAGCAGACGCCCGGCGCCATCGGCTACGTCGAGTTGATCTACGCGCTCCAGAACAAGATCGCCTACGGCCCCGTGCAGAACGCGGCCGGCGAGTTCGTCAACGCGTCGCTCGAATCGGTCACGGCGGCGGCCGCCGAAGCCTCGGCCAAGATGCCGGCGGACTTCCGCGTGTCGATCACCAACGCGCCCGGCAAGGGCGTCTACCCGATCTCCTCGTTCACCTGGCTCCTCCTTTATGAGAGCCCGAAGAACAAGGCGCTCGCGCGCACGTTCAACGAGTTCATGACCTGGATGCTCACCGACGGCCAGAAGTTCGCGAAAGACCTCGGCTACGCGCCGCTGCCGGCGGCCGTCGTGAAGATGGAAATGGACGCGCTGAAGAAGATCAAGACGCAATGAAGTACTGGACTGGCGCAATCGCGCTCCTCATCGTCGCGATTGTGGCGGGCGTCGCCTTCGTCCTGTGGGACGAGGCGGCGCTCTCCATTCGTACGTTTGGCTGGGATTTCTGGCGGACGTCCGTGTGGGATCCGGTCGCCGGCGAGTTCGGCGCGCGCCCGTTCATCTGGGGCACGCTCTACTCCTCGATTCTCGCGCTGCTGATCGCCACGCCCGTTGCGATCGGCATCGCGGTGTTTCTGTCGGATTGGTGCCCGCACGCGCTGCGTACGCCGCTCGTCTTCCTGACGGAGCTGCTCGCGGCGATTCCGTCGATCGTCTACGGCCTGTGGGGCATCTTCGTGCTCGTGCCGGCCGTGCGCGAGCTGCAGCTGGCGCTGCCCGACTGGATCCGCGCGATGCCGCTCTTCAGCGGCCCGCCGGTCGGCGTCAGCATGCTGTCGGCCGCCGTCGTGCTCGCCATCATGATCGTCCCGTTCACGTCCTCGGTGGCCCGCGAGGTGCTGAAGTCGGTGCCGGCGTCGCAACGCGAGGCCGCCTACGCCGTCGGCGCCACGCGGTGGGAAGCGACCGTGGTGGCGCTCCACAACGCGCGCACCGGCATTCTCGGCGCCGTCATGCTGGGCTTCGGTCGCGCGCTCGGCGAGACCATGGCCGTCACCATGGTCATCGGCAACAACCCGCAGGCAAAGTGGTCGCTGTTCGCGCCGCAGTACACGATGTCGGCCGTCATCGCCAACGAGTTCACCGAGGCCGCCGACCAACTCCACCTCGACTCGCTCGTCGAAATCGGCCTCGTCCTCTTCGTGATCACGCTCGTCGTCAACCTGGCCTCACGCGCCCTGGTCTGGCGCCTCAACCGCGCGAGGACGGCATGAACCTCCGCGACACTCGCCGCCGCGCGCTTTCGACGGTCATGTACGGCCTGTCGATCCTGTCGGTGGTGGCCGCGCTCATCCCGGTGGCGATGATCTTGTTCTTCGTGGTCGGCAAAGGGATCGGCGCCCTGAGCCTGGATTTCTTCCTGCACACACCCAAGCCGGTGGGCGAAGTCGGCGGCGGGATGGCGAATGCCATCCTCGGTTCGCTGCTCATGGTCGGCCTCGGCGCGCTCTTCGCGATTCCGATCGGCATCATCTCCGGGATCTTCCTGACCGAATATCCGGACTCCCGGCTCACGCCGATCGTGCGATTTGCCGCCGACACCTTGAATGGCGTGCCCTCCATCGTGATCGGCGTGTTCGTCTACACGCTGCTCGTGCTGCCCGTGAAGCAGTTCAGCGGCTTCGCCGGCGGCGTCGCGCTGGGCGTCATGATGCTGCCACTGATCACGCGCACGACGGAAGAACTGCTCCGACTCGTGCCGACCGCGCTGCGCGAAGGCGCCTACGCCCTCGGCGCCACTCGCCCTCGCGCGGTCTTCACCGTCGTCCTGCCGGCCGCGCTCCCCGGAATTCTCACCGGCGTCATTCTCGCGCTCGCGAGAACCGCCGGCGAGACCGCGCCGCTGCTGTTCACGGCGCTCAACAACCAGTTCTGGTCAACCAGCCTCAACCAACCGATGGCCTCGCTGACCGTGCAGGTCTACACGTACGCGATTTCGCCGTACGACGACTGGCACCGGCAAGCCTGGGCGGGCGCGCTCGTGCTCGTGATGATCGTGTTTCTCTGTTCGCTCGCCGCCCGGCTCGCCACGCGCCGGCTCGAACGCATGAGCGTCGGGCGCTAGCTCGCGATGGCCACCGAGGCTATTTGACGCCGAGGAAATTGACGAGGTAGAAGCAGATCGCGCCGATCGTCGCGGCCGCCGGGATGGTGAGAATCCACGCCCAGACGATCTGCCCGGCGACGCCCCAGCGCACCGCCGACAACCGCCGCGTCGCGCCCACGCCGA
>SCUN01000005.1 GCA_004297655.1 Acidobacteriota bacterium
CCGTTTCGGCGGGCGACGACGCGGCGCGCAGCATCGCCGACAAACTGCCGGCGGCCGTCGTCGGCCAACTCGGATCGTTCAACGACATTCGCGTACTGGGCGATCCGCCGAGCGATCGCCGCGTGCCACGCGTCACCGGCAGCGTTGAAAGCGACGGCACGACGACGCGCGTGAGCGTGCGGCTGGTGGACGGCGCCAACGGCGCGGAGATGTTCGCGGACTCGTTCGAGCGTCCGGCGGCCGACGGCGCCGCGCTCGTTGGCGACGCGGCGCGCGCCGCATCCGTCGCGATCCGGCAGCGGACGGTCGAACGCCAGTGGGCGCGGCTGCAGTCGTCAGCGCATCGCAACGAAGCCGCCATCGCGCTGTATCTGCGCGGGGCCGCGCATCTCAGTCTGCGGCGAGAGGACGAGCTGCAGCGCAGCCTCGCGTTGTTT
This sequence comes from Acidobacteriota bacterium, assembly GCA_004297655.1. Classification (GTDB taxonomy): domain Bacteria; phylum Acidobacteriota; class Vicinamibacteria; order Vicinamibacterales; family SCN-69-37; genus SCUN01. The sequence continues at coordinate 438 of SCUN01000005.1, forward strand.
CGGCAGGCCGCCACGGTGGAGCCGACATTCGCGCTGGCGCATGCTTCGGCCGCGGAAGCCTTGACGCTGCTGGGCGTGTTCCGCCAGGTGCCCATCATGTCGGCGCTGCGCGACGCGCGCGCGTCGGCGCTGAAGTCGCTCGAGCTCGACGGCAATCTCCCGGAAGGTCACGCGATCTTCGGCTACATCGAGAAGCTGCGATTCGATTTCCCGGCGGCGGAGAAGAGTCTGCGCCGCGCGATCGAGCTGCAGCCGGATTTCGTCGACGCCCACGTCCGGCTGTCGACGGTGTTGTTGCAGCAGGGGAGTTACGGCGACGCGCTCGTCGAGATCAAGTCCGCGCTCGCGCTCGAGCCGAACTCGGTGGCGGCGCAATCGCAGTTTGCCGTCACGTTGCTGCTGAGCCGACGCTACGACGAGGCGATCGCCGAGGCGAAGGGTTTTCTGAAGCGGCACCCCGGCCGGCCCATCGGCATGGAGATCATCGCCGAAGCCGAGCTGTACCGAGGCAACCCGGCCGGCGCGATCACGCACTTCCGCGAGGCCATCGCCAACGAGCCTCGCGGCAGCGTGGATCCCACGTTGGTCGCCGGTTTGGCGATGTCGGAAGCCCGCGCCGGGAATGTCCGAGTGGCGACCGACATGCTCGCCGAGTTGCAGGCGCGCTTCGAACATGGCTCCGGCGGAACGGCCGCCGAAGTCGCCGCCGTCCAACTGGCGCTCGGCCGGAAGCAGGACGCGCTCGACTGGCTGACGAAGTCGGTCACCACGGGTGAATCCGAAGCTGGCTACCTCAAGATCAACCCCCGCTGGGATGCGTTGCGGGGCACGCCGGCGTTCGAGGAATTGGTGAGAAGCGTCCGTCCAAGGACGTGAAAGCGGGTTTCCTCAAAGGAGCATGAATGGCGAAGTACAAGAAGAAGTCCAAGAAGCCGATCAAGGCGCTGAAGATTCCGATGGACGGGGCCGTCGCCGACTACCTCGTCGACCTGGCCGTCAACCCGAAGCTGCTGCAGGAATTCCTCGCCTCGGGCACCGTGACCGCGACCAATCTCTCGGCGGAACAGGCCGCGCAGGTCAAGAAGTTCACGGCGCTGAAGGTGACCATCACGGCCGCCGAAGGCGAGCCGACGCAGGCCACGCAGGAGTTCCGCTTCACCCGAACGCTCGAAAAATAGCCGTGGCGACACGGCGCCGCCGGAAGACCCCACGCGCCGGCTCACTGACCGTCGTCGGCACCGGCCTGCTCCTCGGCGGGCATCTCACGCTCGAGAGCGAGCGGGCGATCCGCGACGCCGAGCTCGTTCTGCACGTCACCAACGGACCGCTGATTGAGCGATGGCTCACTCGACTCAATCGATCCGCGACGTCGCTCGTGGACCTGTATCAGCCCGGACGGCCGCGGTATGTCACCTACGGCTTGATGGTCGATCGCATCTGCGCCGAGGTCGAGGCTGGCAAACGCGTGTGCGCGGTGTACTACGGGCACCCCGGCGTGCTTGCGCAGGCGCCGCACGCCGCGATCCGGCGTCTGCGGCGCGCCGGCTACGACGCGCGCATGCTGCCGGGCATCGCCGCGGATGCCTGTCTGTTTGCCGACCTCGGAGTCAATCCGGGCGATCGCGGCTGCGCGACATTCGAGGCCACCGACTTTCTCGCCTACGCGCGGCGCATCGACCCGACGTCGGAACTTGTGCTCTGGCAGGTCGGTCTCCTCGGCGAGGGCAGCACGCGGCCGGGCATGACCTCACGACAGGATCGAGTGCGCGTGCTCGTTCAGCGGCTCCGACAGTGGTATCCCGCGACGCACCGCGTGGCGGTGTATCTGGCGGCGACACTGCCGTGGGACACGTTCTCGGTGCGATGGGTGACGTTGGGGTCGCTCGCGAAGGTCCGGCTGAAGCCGATGATGACGCTCTACGTGCCGCCGCTCGCGAGCCGCCGGCCGAATCGGCGCGTGCTCGCCTGGCTCAGTGCCTGATGCAACGCTCCATGATGTCGTTGAGATCCCGCGTGGTGGCCAGCCCCCTCAGATCTCGCGTCACCCGGAATCCCGACCCGCGCGGATTCGCTTCGACGAGATAGGGTTCGGCGTTCGTAAAGATCACGTCACCGCGGACTCCGAGCCGCTCCTGCCACACCGACACGTCTACCGGACCGGTCTTGAAGAGCACCAGATCAAAGACCATTAGCGTGCCGTTCACACGAACCACGGGCGCGACGTGAAATGCCCACTCGATCTCCTGGCTGCCGATCGTCAGACGGATGATCTCTCTCGGGAAGAACCAGGCCTTGCCGATCGCGGCCTCGTCTTCGAGCGCGAGGCAGATCGCGTGGGCCCGTGTTTGACACCCGGTGCCAGGCTCGCACGCCGGAATGCAGTTGTTCAGACGCGGCATCGCCGGCGCCGGGCAAACCGTGATCTTGTCGAAACACCGCCGCGACGTCTGCGCGGTGATGTCTTCGAAGCGCATCCGCGGCAGCCGCTGGACGATGCGCGTGACTTCGCCGTCTTCAGGCGGCGCCGACAACTGATCGGCCGCCTCGATTTCGCCCGCCCGCGTCGTCGCCAGGCCGATCGACCTCCGGCCGTCGAACGAATCGCGCAGGAACCGACGGACGTCCTCGAACTCCGGCCGTTCGCGCCTGAGCGTGAAGACGCGTGCATCACGATCCAGCGCGACCAGCAGGTTCTGATCTCGCTTCTTGATCCACCGGATGCGCCCGATCGCCGGCACTGACACGTCCGTTGCTTCGTCGGCGTCGTTGATCCGCGCGACAACGGCCTTGCCGGCGAGGCTGAGCCGTTGAAACGCGCCGCGTCTCTCGAAGTTCTCCGACTCGATGTCGGGCTGCGTGACGACGACGCGCCGGTTCTTCGAGAAGTGAAGAACCTTCGCGCCGCCGAGGTTGTCGACCTGCTGGACTCGGCCGATGACGATCCGTTCCGGGCTCATTTCCGGATCAGTTTAGCCCTCTGTTCCGGCGTCAGGACGGCGAGAATCGCCTCGTGCGTCTTCGCGCGCGCGGCAATCCGCTCCGCTTCCGCCTGCGTGAAGATCGCCTTGACCTTCTCCTTCTGCTCGTCGGTCAGGCCGAGTCGCGCGAGCTCGGCGAACGGCCCGCCGCCCATCCGGCCGCCGCGGCCGAAGCCCGCGCCGCCGAGGAATTCGCCGCCGCGCCGGCCCTGCATCAGGCCCGGTCGACCCTGCGGTCCCGGGCCCAGCCCCAACTGGCCGCCCGCACCGCGCCGGCCCTGCGCGCCGACTGCCATCGTCATTCCCGCGACCAGCACGGCCGCGATGGCTCCCGTCAACATCGTTCGTTTTGTCATGTGTGCCTCCCGTGTATTGATGGACCGGGCGGCGGGCGCGGTTATTTCATCGATCCCCGAGAGACCCCATAATAAGGAGGCATGAAAAAGGCAGTGGCGATCCTCTCGCTCGCGCTTGCGGCGGCGTGCTCAGACACGCAGGCGCGCCAGAAGTCCGCGGCGCCACCCGAGCCGCCTCCTGGCGCCGGCGTGAAGGTCGTGTTCTCCGATCACCCCCAGCCCATGCCGGCGATGACGCTGACCGATATCAACACGGGCCGCGCGATCGACCAGTCCGCCTGGCGGGGCAAGGTCGTGATCTTGAACTTCTGGGCCACATGGTGCGGCCCATGCCGGATGGAGATTCCCGATCTCATCAAGCTCCAGGATCGCTATCGCGATCAGCTCGTGGTCATTGGGCTGTCGATTGACGAAGGTCCGGCCGAGGAAGTGAAAGCGTTTGCGGCGGCCGAGAAGATCAACTATCCCGTCGCGATCGTCAACGATCAGACCGAGAAGCTGTTTGGCGGCATCACGTCGGTGCCGTCGACTTTCATCGTGAATCCCGAGGGCGGGATCGTTCAGCGCCACGTCGGATTGCTCCGCCCCGATGTGACGGAACAGGAGGTTCGCGCGCTCGCGAATCTGCCGACCGCCGCCGACGTGTCCGTCGTGAAAGACACGGGCCAGGTGCTCAAGGCCAACGCCGCCTACGCGACCGAGATCCCCGGCATCGATCTCGCGGGCCTGACGCCGGGCCAGAAGGCGGAAGCGCTCAAGCGCCTGAACACCGACATGTGCACGTGCGGATGCGGCAGCACGCTCGCCGGCTGCCGGATCGAAGACTCCTCCTGCGAAACAAGCCTGCCGCTGGCCAAGAAAGTCGTGGCCGAAATTCGCCGCAAGAAAGGCCTCTGACTCGCTGTATCTTGGGCGGCATGAGGATTACGCCCACCGCCGCCGTTCTCGCCGCGACGCTCTTCACGCCGCCCGTCTTCGCACAGTCGTCCGCCCAGAAGTTCAGCGCCGAGGACATGCTCAAAGTCGTGTCCGCCACCGTGCAGGCGCTCACCGACGACGGCCGCCTCGTGGCGATCACCGAGCGCCGGACCTGGGATAACGCGGAAACCAACAACTACCGCTATGGCGATCCGACATTCATCGCGCCGTCGGCCGTCCGGCTGGTCGTCATCGACACGCGCTCGGGCCAGCGGATGTATCCGCTCGGCGACCGGTTGGCGAACGTGCGCCAGGTCGACTTCTCTCACGACGCCGCCCGGCTCGCCGCGCTCGTGGTCGTTCCCGGGCCGACGCCGACGGTGTCGCTCATGGCGGGGCCCGTCGCCGGTCCGCTCGCCGTTGTGCCTCTGAAGAGCGCCAATCTGATCGCCGCCAATTCGAGCCTCGAGTGGACGCTCGACGACGCGCGCGTCGTCGTCTCGATGCGCACGCCGGCGCGCGAGAAGGAGGCGGCCGCGAAATTCCGGAACCTCACCGAAGGCCCGATCATCGTGCAGTCGTCGAAGAATCCGTTCCTCGACTGGGACGCGCTCGGCCGCGAAGCCAAGTGGCGGAATCTCGCGGAACTCGACGTCAAGACCGGCGCCGTGACGGATCGATTGCCGGAACGGAAGCTGTCGAGCGCGCAATTGACGCGCGACCAGGCCGCGGTCGTGTTTCAGGAGGACGCGACGGAGAAGACCGACTACGACGTGATCGGCGGCACGGACAACCGTCTCCTCGTGTGGAGCCGCGGCGATGCCGAGCCGAAGACGCTCCTCGCGCCGAAGGACGCGAAGGGCCTCCAGTTGCGCTGGTCCGACGACGGCCGGACGTTCGCCTACGCGAAGCAGGGCGAGGTCTTCGTCCGAAGCCTGACGGGTGACGCGACGAACCTCACGCCGAAGCCGAAGGCCGCCGAGCCGACGCCGGGGGCGGCGCCTGCGGTGGCGGCCGACGAAAAGAAGGAGACGGAATCGGCGGAGTCGTTCTCCGCGGGCTCGTTCAGCCGCGACGCGTCGAAGCTGCTCGTGACGAGCAGCAAGGGTTGGTATGTCGTGAACGTCGCCGACGGCGCGCGCAAACAGATTGTCACGCTCGACAAGGACGAAGAGAAGAACCCGCGATTGACGGCGCTCGACTGGGCGCCGGATGGGTCGGCCATCTACGCGTCGTGGGGCGCGCGCAGCCAGTGGGAGCGTGGCATCGCGAAGATCGACACGTCCACCGGCCAGATGTCGATGCTGGTTCGCGACGGACGCCTCTACAGCAACGTGCGCCAGTCGCGCGACGGCAGCACGTTTCTCGTGACGGTCTCCGACGGCGAGCGCCCGGGCGACCTGTACGTGACCGACGCGTCCTTCAAGACGCTGAAGCCCATCACGCACCTCAACCCGTGGCTGGACGGCCGCCCGCTGCCGAAGTCCGAGCTCGTGAAGTACCGCGACGCCGACGGCAAGGAGCTCTACGGCGTGATGCGGTACCCGCAGGGCTATGAGCCCGGCACGAAGATCCCGGTGATCTTCGAGCTGTATGAGACGTTCTTCGACAACGGCTTCAACGCCCGCGCGGCGTTTCTCGGCGATCGCGGCTACGGCTTCTTTACGCCGTCGGTGAATCTCGTGGTCGGGAGGCCCGGCGAATCGTGGCTGAAAGGCGTCACGGCGGCGGCCAATAAGCTGATCGAGATGGGCGTCGCGGATCCGGACCGGCTTGGTGTCGAGGGCACGAGCTATGGCGGATACGCCACGGTCCTGCTCATCACGCAGACGGAGCGCTTCAAGGCGGCGGTCAACGTCTCCGGCAAGGTGGACATGGTGAGCTTCTACACCGACAGCGAACGGCTCGGTGTGCGGAACACGCACGCGCCGGAGAAGAGCCAGGATCGCATCGGCGGCACCTTGTGGGAATACCCGGAGCGGTATCTCGACCACTCCGCGATCCTCAACGCGGACCGGATCAAGACGCCGCTCCTGACGATCAGCGGCGACCAGGATCCGAACGTGCCCGGCAATCAGTCACGCGAGATCTTCTACGCGCTGCGCCGGCTCGGGCGCGAGGTGGAATGGGTGCACTACGCCAACGGCGCGCACCGCCCGCCCAACAGCGTGGCCGAGGCCATCGATTTCGAGACGCGCATCGCCGACTGGTTCGACAAGCACCTCAAGAAGGCCAAGTAGCCCGCGGCCCGGTCATCCGCCTCGCAGCATCTCCGTCGGATCGACGCGCATCGCCCGGCGGGCCGGACCCAGCGTGGCCGCCAGCGCCACGGCCATGAGGATCAGCGGCACGGCGGCGAAGGTGACCGGATCGAACGGCACGACGCCAAACAACTGATGCGACATCAACGGCGCGAACGACAGCGCGCCGACGAGGCCCAGGCCCGTGCCGATCACGCCCAGCGCCGCCGCCTGCGACAACACGAGCCCGAGAATGTCGGTGGCCGTCGCGCCGAGCGCCACGCGGACGCCGACTTCGGCGCGCCGCTCGGAGACCGCGAGCGCCATCACCCCGTACACGCCGATCGCGGCAAGCAACACGGCGAGCCCGCCGAAGAGCATCACCAGCGTCATCAGGAAACGGCGCTGCGACACGGACGCGCTGCGCACGTCATCCATCGTCTTCACGTCGTACACCGGCATGGCGGCGTCGAACGCGCGCAGCTCACGCTGAATCGTCTCGGCCATCGCTCCCGGGTCGCCGCTGGTACGAATTGCGAGCATCGGAGAACCCGGCGGGCCCTGCCGGCCGCTGATATAGAACTCCGGCTTCGGCGCCTGCTCGAGCGTCGTGTGATGAACGTCGCCGATGACACCGACGATGGTCATCCAGGGCGCGTCGGGACGGGCCGGCCCCATGCGCACGCGGCTCCCGACCGCGTGGCCGTTCGGGAAGAGCCGTCGCGCGAGCGTCTCGTTGACGATCGCGACGAGCGGTGCGCCGATGCGATCCTCCGCGGTGAAGTCGCGGCCCTGGAGAATCGGAATGCCCATGGCGGTGAAGAACCGGCCGATCGATCGCCGCATCTCGACCTCGGGGAGCTCGGCGGGGGCCTTCGGGATGCCCTCGATCTCGAGCTTCGTCGACACTTCCGTGCTGCTGAGCGGCATCCGCGTGGTGCCGCCCGCGCTGACGACGCCCGGAATGCTCTCGATCCGCGCGAACAGTTCGTCGTAGAACGGCACGAGGCCAGACTGCGCGCGCGGCGGCGCGCTCATCTTCAGTGTGAGCAGGCGATCCGCCGCAAAGCCCGGGTTCACGTTCATCACGGCGACGAAGCTGCGGAGCAGCAGACCGGCGCCCGCCGTCAGCATCACGGCGAGCGCCAGCTCGCCGACGACCAGGACCCCGCGCAGCCGATGGCCGGACCGGCCCGTCGTGCTGCCGCGGCCGCCATCCTTGAGCGCGCCTTGCGGATCTGACTTCGCGCTCGCCACGGCCGGCAGCACGGCCACGAAGATTCCGGTCACGAGCGTGAGCAGCGCCATGAATCCAAACACGCCGGGCGTCGCGCCCACTTCGTTGATGCGCGGCGTATCGGCCGGGGCCAGCGCGCGCAGGGCGTTGAGGCTGACGAGGAAGACGAAGACGCTGGCCGCGCCGCTCACGATGGCGAGCGAAAGGCTCTCGACGAGCGACTGTCGCGCGAGTTGCGCGCGCGACGCGCCGATCGCGGCCCGGACCGCCAGCTCACGTTGGCGCGCAAGGCTGCGCGACAGCACGAGATTCGCGACGTTGGCGCAGACGATGAGCAGCACGACGCCGACGCCGGCGAGGAGTATGAGCAGCGCGGGCCGGATCGCGCCGACCGTCTGCTGGGCGAGCGGCACGACGGTCGCGCCCCAGCCGTCGTTGGTCTGCGGGTAGGTCTGCGCGAGTTGCGCGGCGACCTGCGAAAGATCCCGCTGCGCGTCGGCGGCCGTGACGCCCGGTTTGAGCCGGGCGATTCCGGCGAAGAAGTGCACGCTCCGCACCGGCCCGCCCGCCGCGTTCAGCAGGCGCGCGTTGCTCCAGGGCAGAGGGAGCCAGATGTCGGTGGCTTGCGCGGTCGTGAAGCCGCTCGCGCCCAGCATCGTCTTGTACGGAAACACGAAATCCTCCGGCATCACGCCGATGATCTGTGACCGTGCGCCGCCGCTGCCGGTGACCGTTCGGCCCACGACGGACCGATCGCCGCCGTACCGCCGCTTCCAGAACGCGTGGCTCAGGACGACGACGTGCTGTTCGTTGTCCTGCATGGTCCGTCCGATCGCGGCGCTGCGTCCGAGCAGCGCGAACATGCCGGGCGTCACGGTGGCGGCGGTGACGATGTCGGTCGAACCGCCGTCCACATAGGACTCGTTCGTGACGAACGAATACATGGCCTGCGCGTCGCTGAATGAATGGCTGAGGTTCTTGTAGTCGAGGAAGTTCGCGGGCGACACCGGGTTGCGGTCGGCGCCGGCGGTGGCCAGGTGCGTGTTGTTGCTCCAGAGCATCACGAGGCGGCCGGGATCGCGGTAGGGCAGCGGCCGCAGCAGCACGCCGTTGGCGACGGCGAAGATGGCGCCCGTGGCGCCGATGCCCAGGGCCAGCGCGGCAATCGCGAGCGCCGTGAAGAGCGGCGCGCGCCGCATCAGCCGCAGGGAGAACTTGACGTCGTTCCGAAGGGCATCCCAGTTCATGAGGGAACTCCGTGGGTGGGACAGGTGCGGATGGGGCGCGAGCCGTTCGACCAGGCCGCCCCAGAGAAGATCGGCGAACGAGACGAGCGCGAAGAGCCACGACGCGGCGGCGCCGCGATCGAGCGCCCAAGCCAGGCGCGATTCGAACACGCTTTGCATGTCATCGGCGAAGCGCGCGCGGAATCCGCGCGGGTACGCGTAGAGCAGCACGCCATGCAGGGCCGCGAACGCGCGGAGCCGCAGCCGCCGCGTCACCGGCGCGATCCCGACAGCAGCTTGTGCCGGCGCGCGGCGGCCACCTGATCCGCGAGCCGCCGCGCTTCGGCGGCCGCCGTCTCGCGGCCGAGCGCGGTGATGCGGTAATAGCGCCTCCGCGGATCGGTCGCGTCGCCCGCCACTTGCTCGATCAGTGCGTCATCCATCAGCCGCGCCAGCGCCCTATAGAGCGTGCCGGTGCGGAGCGGCAGCGCGGACCCGGCCCGTTCCTCGACGTGCTGCAGCACCGCGTAGCCGTGCCGGTCCTCGTCAAGAAGGGCCATCAGAATCTCGAAAGCGATGGGCGTGAGCGGGAGCAACGCGTCGACCGGGCGGAACGGCATGAGTGCATGATGAATGCAGTTATCATGAACAATCAACCGGTGGTTGACTTCGGGCAATTTATGAATATCCTTATATCTGGATTTACGGATTGACTGTCGCGACCCTGCCGCTCCTCGACTCCCTCTCGGCCCTGGCCGATCCGACACGCTGCCGGATGCTCCTTCTATTGGAGCGTCACGAGCTGACGGTGTCGGAGTTGTGCGCCGTGCTTCAGCTGCCGCAGTCCACGGTGAGCCGCCAGCTGAAGACGCTCGCCGACGCCTCGTGGGTCACCTCGCGCCGGGACGGCACGAGCCGCTACTACTCGCTCCTGCTCGAAGGCGCGCACGTCCAGCTGTGGGCGCTCACGCGCGAGCAGCTCGCCGGCAAGTCGGCCGCCGAGCAGGACGTCCGACGGCTCGAGCGCGTGCTGACCGCGCGCCGCGCGGCGTCGGAACACTTCTTTGCCACCGCCTCGGGCAAATGGGACAAGCTCCGCGACGAGCTGTTCGGCAACGACTTCGCGTTTCGCGCCGTCGCCGGGCTCCTCGATGACGAATGGACGATCGCCGACCTCGGCTGCGGCACCGGCGCGATGTCCGCGATCCTCGCGCCGCACGTCAAGCAGGTGATCGGCGTGGACGCCTCGGAGGAGATGCTCGACGCCGCGAAGGCGCGCCTCGCCGCCGCCACGAACATCGAACTCCGGAAGGGCAGTCTCGAAGCGCTGCCGATATTTCCCGGCAGCGTGGACGCGGCGACGTTCATGCTCGTGCTGCACCATCTGCCGTCGCCCGCCGACGCGCTGGCCGAGGCGGCCCGCATCCTCAAACCCGGCGGCCGCCTCCTCATCGTCGACATGGCGCCGCACGAGAAGGAAGAGTACCGGCAGCAGATGGGCCACGTGTGGCTCGGATTCTCGGAAGACCAGATGAAGAAGATGCTCGCGGCGGCGGGCTTCACGCATGTGCGCGTGCATGCGTTGCCGCCCGCGCATTCCGCGAAAGGCCCGGCGCTGTTGATGGCGACGGGACGGAAACGTTAAGAGAGTTCCAGGGTTCCAGAGTGCCAATTGAGGAGAGTGTGATGACGACCGCTACGATTGCCGAACATCCGTTTGCCCTCGCGAAGAAAGCCGGTCGCGAGCCGTTCAAGGTGAAGGACCTCTCGCTCGCCGAGTGGGGCCGCAAGGAAATCCGTCTCGCCGAGCAGGAGATGCCCGGCCTGATGTCGATCCGCGCCGAGTACAAGGGCAAGAGGCCGCTCAAGGGCGCGAAGATCATGGGCTCGCTGCACATGACCGTGCAGACCGCCGTCCTCATCGAGACGCTCGTGGAACTCGGCGCCGATGTGCGCTGGGTCTCGTGCAACATCTTCTCGACGCAGGATCACGCCGCCGCCGGCGTGGCCGTCGGCAAGAACGGCACGGAGAAGAACCCGCAGGGCGTGCCGGTGTTCGCCTGGAAGGGCGAGACGCTCGACGAATACTGGTGGTGCACGGATCAGGCGCTGATGTGGCCGGACGGCTCCGGCCCGAACATGCTGCTCGACGACGGCGGCGACGCGACGCTGCTCATTCATAAGGGCGTCGAGTTCGAGAAGTCCGGCAAGGTGCCGGCGTTCAACGAGGCCGCGGATCCCGAAGAGTGGGGCGTGATTCTGCAGCTGCTCCGCGAGCAGCAGACGAAGAACCCGGGCCGTTGGACGAAGGTCGCCAAGGACATCAAGGGCGTCACCGAAGAGACGACGACCGGCGTGCATCGCCTCTACGAGATGATGAAGGCCGGCACGCTGCTGTTCCCGGCGATCAACGTCAACGACTCGGTCACCAAGTCCAAGTTCGACAACCTCTACGGCTGCCGCCACTCGCTCACCGACGGCATTCTCCGGGCCAGCGACGTCATGCTCGCGGGCAAGGTCGCGGTGATCTGCGGCTACGGCGACGTCGGCAAGGGCTGCGCGCAGGCGCTCAAGGGCCAGGGCGCGCGCGTGATCATCACGGAGATCGACCCGATCTGCGCGCTGCAGGCGGCGATGGAAGGCTACCAGGTCACCACGCTCGATGACGTCATCAAGACGGCGGACATCTTCATCACGGCGACGGGCAACACCGGCATCCTCACGGTGGACCACATGCGCCAGATGAAGGACAAGGCCATCGTCGGCAACATCGGCCACTTCGACAACGAGATCGACATGGCCGGGTTGAAGAAGCAGGGCATCACGCGCATCAACATCAAGCCGCAGTTCGACGAGTTCGTGTTCCCGGACGGCCACAGCGTGCTCGTGCTCGCGGAAGGCCGCCTGCTCAACCTCGGTTGCGCGACGGGTCACCCGAGCTTCGTGATGTCGGCGAGCTTCAGCAACCAGGTGATCGCGCAGATCGAGCTCTTCACCCAGACGAAGAACTACGAGAAGAAGGTCTACGTCCTGCCGAAGCACCTCGACGAGAAGGTCGCGCGGTTGCACCTCGACAAGCTCGGCGTGAAACTCACGAAGCTCACGCCTGAACAGGCGAGCTACATCGGCGTTTCGGTGGATGGTCCCTATAAGCCAGACCACTACCGGTACTAATTAGCGAGTCGTACGTAGCGCGGCCTGATCTCGAAGGCCGCGGCAATTCGGAGGGCGGCGCGGGACATTGCGCCGCCCTTTTTTGTCCGAGCCCTCCTGCAATCGTCCACGAGCGCACATTGAGGATTCAGCGGCCGCCGGGCGGCGACAATGAGCGATCGTGACCATTCAAGGCGTGCTCATCTTCCTCTCGCTTCTTGTGTGGCAGGCGGCCGCTCCCGCGCCGCAGCCGACGCCCGAACCGCCGGTTCAACTCGCGCCGGGCGTGTCCTTCATTCGCTCGGTGGCCGTGCCAGGCCGCGGTCCGGATGGCAACACGGTCATCTTTGACGCGCCCGATGGGCTCGTCGTCGTCGACACAGGCCGGCACGCCTACCACAGCGACGCGATCCTCGCGTTTGCGCGCGCGAAGCAGCGCCCGATCGTCGCCATCGTCAACACGCACTGGCACCTCGATCACTCGACCGGCAATGCCCGGCTGAAGGCCGTGTTTCCCAACGCGCGTATCTACACGAGCACCGCCATCGATCGCGCGGTGGCCCCGGGCGGCTTCCTCGCCCGAAACCTCGTGGACGCGGAGAAGATGGCAGCGCAAGCCGATCTGCCGCCCGTCACCAGGGAAGAAATCCAGATCTTCCTTGGGACGATGCGGGCGACAGGCGGACTGCGTCCTGACGTGCCGCTCACCTCGTCCGGCACGATGACGATCGGCGGCCGCGCGTTCGATGTGCACGTGTCGAACGATGCCGTCACCGATGCGGACGTGTGGCTCTACGATCCGGTTTCGAAGATCGCGGTGATCGGCGACATCGTGACGGTGCCGGTGCCGTATTTCGAGACCGCGTGTCCGGATGGGTGGAAGAGCGCGATGGACGCGGTCTGGGCGACGGCGTTCGACACGGTGATTCCCGGCCACGGGAAGCCGATGACGCGCGCGGATTTCGACACGTATCGCCAGGGCTTCGCGCCGTTCATCGACTGCGTGCGGTCTTCCGCCGACGCGGGCACGTGCAGCGCGGCGTGGGTGACGGCCACATCGAGTCTCATTGGCGAGGATGCGGCGCGCCGCAAAGCCGTTGCGGACAACATGAATTACTACGTGTCCTATCTCCGCAAGACGGCTGGCAAAGCGGCCGACTGCCGCGCGAGCGTCAGCGTCGAAGGGCGGCGCGGAGCATTGCGCCGCCTCCGTTCGTTTGACTAGACTAGCGCCGGGTTCATGGAAGACGTCTCAGCCGAGACTCGGGCCAGGATCGAGGCCGACGAGCAGGCCGCGCTTCTGAGAAAAGCGGTCGGCCAGCTGCTGTTCGTCGTCTTCTCGATCGGCCTGTATTTCTGGTCCCACGCGAAGCCGGGCGACCCCCACTTCTTCTTCGTCGGCCTCAGCGCGCTGCCGTCAATCTCCACGTTGTGGCGGTGGTGGCGCCGCCGCCATCTCGATCCGGCAGAGGCCGCCGCGCGCGCGGTGGCGGAGAAAGAGCGTCTCGCCGATGCGGAAGCGGTGAAGGCCGCGATGGCATCGCATCGTCCGTATCTCACCTACGGGATCGCCGCGGTGCTCGTGATCGTCGCGCTGCTGCAGCTGGCGCTCGCGCAGTCGGTCGCGCATTCGGTCGAGATCGCCGGCCTCGTGAAACCGGCCGTGCGCGCCGGCGAGTGGTGGCGCCTCGTGAGCGCCACGTATCTCCACGGCGGCGCGATGCACCTCTATGGCAACGCCTTCGCCCTCGTCGTGCTCGGCCACACGATGGAGACGTTCGTGCCGCGCTGGCATGTGCCGGTGGTGTATGTGACGGCCGGTCTCGTCGGCTCGGCCGCGAGCTTCCTTCTGCTTCCGGCCACATCGATTGGCGCGTCCGGCGCGATTCTCGGGCTCGGGGCGTATCTGATCACGCTGGGGTTTCTCGAACCATCGCGGCTTCCCGGAACCGTTCGCGTGAAGGTCCTGACGATGATCGCGCTGACGTTCTATGTCGGGGCGTTCGGCTACGGCTTCATCGACAACGCCGCACACGTTGGCGGCGCCATCGGCGGCGCGCTGGCCGCGTTCCTCCTCACGCCGCGCGGGGAAGACCACACGGGGTTGGCGCCGCGCCAGTGGAACATCGCCGGCCTCGTTGCGTGCGCGCTCATCGTGATTTCCTCGGCCGGCACGACGAAAGTCCTCGCCGGCGCTCTCAAGCGCTCCATCGCCGTGACATCGGTGACGGCGGCGCTGGCCGAGAACTCGCAGCGGAGTTTCATCGTGATCGAGAACCTGAGCGATCGCACACTCGAGGCCTATCGATTTACGGTGACGCTCGATGGGCAAATCATCGCCGCTGGCTGGCGCGACGATTGTTGTTTCGGTCCCGTGAGCGCGCAGCAGCCGATCGCGCCGCATTCGTCGGTGCGCGTGCCCGTCGCCCGCACGTTTGGCGTCAGCCTCGGCCGGCCGAAACCGCAGATCTCGCTGGCGGTCTTCGACGATGGATCATTCGAAGGCAGCCGGGAAGAATTCGACCGGCTCATCCGCCAAAGGCAGTTCGTCGCCGACGACGCGAAGTTCTGGCGGTCGGCGATCTACGCGCAGCGGGAAACGGACTTCATGATGCGGTTCCGCGGATTCACGGAGGTCTACAAGAAGCAGAATGCTCAGACCGCGCTCGGAAAAGACGCCGGTGATGCGCTCGGCATTCCGCAATTGATCTTCGCGGCCGGCAGCAATCCTGAAGCCTACGCGTCGGTCGCGGAGCGCACCAGCGTCAACCTCGACGCGATCGAACGCGCGCTGCGCGCGCGGATCGCGGCATCAACCGGCCAGCGCTAGCCGCCGATCTTCAACCGGTACGTGCCGTCGTCCTGACGCTCGCGATGGGCGTTGTGACAGGACGTGCACGTGGCGGTGAGACTGGTCGTCGCCGCGGTGACGTCGGCCCAGTTGCCGGCGGTCGCGGCGGCGTCGGCCGCGTCCGCCTGTTTGATCGCATCGGAGGACCAGATCAGCGCCGTCATGACGCTGCGGGCCTTGAACACGGCCTGCGCATCGGTGAAGAGCTTCTTGAGTTCGGCCGCGCGCGCTTTGACGGCGGCCGCGTCGCTCGCGCCCGCCGCGGTGCGCAGCGCCGCGGACGCCGGGCTGACCTGCTTCATGATCGCGCTCAGCTTCTCATCGTCGGGCGTCATCGGCCCGGGCGGCCGCTTCGTGAGGTCTTTGAAGTCGCTGGCGACGAGCGCGGTGGCCAGGATCGCGGGCTTGCCGCGGAACTTCGTCACGACATCGTCCGGCACATCGAGCTTGTAGGCGGGAAGCCGTTTCGCGATCTCCGCCGGATCGAACGACACGAGTTCGCCGACGACGGTGATGTACGCGTCGGCGGAAGGCGTCTTGTAGAGCGCCGGCGCGATGACCAGGATCTCGCCCTGCGCGGCGGTGCGGTTCTGATCGACGATGAACGCGGTCGGCGTCACCATTCGCTCGACCGACGCGGTGACCGAGACGACCTTGCCCGTATAGGCCGCCGGGTTCGCGACAATCGAGCTGACGGCGGTCGGCACCGGGTCGGGCGGCGGCGGCGTCCCCGGCCCCTGGCCGCGCTGCCGCGCGCCGAGATTGGCGCGCCCGGCCAGCGCCGCGACGAGCGCGAGCGTCACACAAATCGAGAGCCGTGAGAACCGCGAAACCGATGGCACCAGAGAACCTCCGCTGGGCGCGATTGTAAGCCGAGATCTACTTTCGGACCACGCCGAACGCGGTCATGAGCTCGGTGATCGTCGGATCGATCCTGAGCGCTTCCGAAATATCGTCCTTGCCGCCGGCATCGCCGGTCAATTCCCTGGCGACGCCTTGCGCGTAGAGCGCCTGCGCGTCGGAACCGTTCAGCTTGAGGCAGCGCGCGAAGTCCTCCTTCGCCAGGACCATGAGCCCACGCTGGAAGTAACCCAATCCACGCACGCGGTAGCCGGCGACTTCGTCCGGCTTCCGGCCGATATACGTCGCGATGTCCGCCAACCCGCGTTCCGTATCGCGCTGGAGCAGATACGCGCTGGCACGCATGAGATGGAGGTCAGCGTTGTTC
>SCUN01000048.1 GCA_004297655.1 Acidobacteriota bacterium
TTTGCGCCAGGCCGAAGTCCAGGATCTTCACCTGCCCGTCGTCGAGCAGGAAAATGTTCTCGGGCTTGAGATCGCGATGGATGATGCCTTTGCCGTGCGCGGCGCCGAGTCCGCGCGCGATCTGCACCGCGATGTCCACGGCCTTGCGCGTCGGCACGGCCCCGTTGGCCAGGCGCGCGCGGAGCGTCTGCCCCGTGAGCAGCTCCATCACGACGAACACCTGCTGGTCGTGCGTGCCGGTGTCGTAGATCGCGACGATGTTCGGGTGCGAGAGCGCGGCGACGGCCTGGGCCTCGCGCTCGAAGCGCGCGCGGCGATCCGGATCGGCGGCGAACGACTCGGGCAGGACTTTGATGGCGACGTCGCGGCCGAGGCGGGTGTCTTTCGCCCGAAAGACTTCGCCCATGCCGCCGGCGCCCACGAGAGCGCCGAGTTCGTACGGTCCGAGTTTGGTGCCGGGAGCCAGAGACATACCGGGGGGCATTATGTCAGGAGAGTCCTCCCCCGCCGGTCGCGCGCGGTGACTATAATGACCGCCTTCCCCCGGAGGGCGGCATCAAATGGCTCGTTCCCAGTACAAGACATGGATTCTCTCGGCAGCCTGCGTCGCGACGCTCGTCGCCGTCATTTCGGCGCAATCGCCTTCGCCGCAGGCTCCGGCGTTTCAGGACCCGCCGCCAGCAACGGCCGCGCAGGATCCGGCTGATCCCGCCGCCGGTCGCGGCGGACGAGGCGCCAACCAGGCGCCGCGGCCATATGCGCAGGTCATCACCAGCGCGTTCAAGACTGATGACGGCGTCTTCAAAGTGCACCGCGGCATGGTCGGCGCGACCGACACGGTCTACTTCGAGATTCCGAAGGCCGAGCTGGACAAGGACTTCGTCTGGAACGTGACGATCAAGAAGAACACACTCGGCGCCGGCTTCGGCGGCGAGAACGTCAGCAGCCGCGTCGTCCGCTGGACGAAGCGCGGCGATCGCATCCTGCTGTTGGGCGTGGATTACAGCACGACGGCTGAGCCGGGGACCGAAGTCGCGCAAGCCGTCGCCGACGCGAACTACCCGTCGATCATCCGGACGATGCCGGTCGCGGCGTACGCGGCCAACGGCGACGCGGTCATCGACGCGACGGCGTTCTTCATGGACGGCGTCACCGAGTTTCAGGCGCGCGGCGCCGTCGGCGGCCGCGGCCTCGCGGCGGATCGCTCGTTCCTCGAGAAGGCGACGTCCTTTCCGGACAACATCAACGTGGAATCCACGCTCACGTTCACCGGCAACGAAGCGGCGGCCGGCGGCGGACGCGGCGGTGGCGGCGCGGGCGGCATGCGCGGCTCGAGCGGCACGGTCGTGGCGCACCACAGCATCATGAAGCTGCCCGAGAAGCCGATGATGCAGAGGAACTACGACGAGCGCGTCGGCTTCAACGTCGAGAACCTCGTCGACTACGGCACGGACGAACACCGCTCGGTGAACGAGCAGATCATCACGCGCTTCCGGCTCGAGAAGAAGGACGCGAACGCGGCGATGTCCGAGCCGGTGAAGCCGATCGTGTTCTACGTGGATCCGGCGACGCCCGCCAAGTGGGTGCCGTTCGTGAAGCGCGGCATCGAATCCTGGCAGCCGGCGTTCGAAGCGGCCGGATTCCGCAACGCGATCCAGGCCAAAGAAGCACCGCCGAACGACGCGGACTGGAGCGCCGAAGACGCGCGCTACTCGATCGTGCGCTGGGTGCCCGTGCAGGCCGAATCGCAGTCGCTCATTCGCGATCCGCGCAGCGGCGAGATCATCTCGGCGAGCGTCGAGGTGTACCCGAACGTCGCGAGCTTCGGCCCGACCAACTACTTCGTGCAGGCCGGCGCCGTGGACAAACGGGCGTCGAAGCTGCCCCTTCCGGATGAAATCACCGGCGAGCTGGTGCGCTTCCAGGTCGCGCACGGCGTCGGTCACGCGCTCGGCCTGCCGCACAACACGAAGGCCAGCTCGACCTACACGGTGGCGCAGGTGCGCGATCCGAAATGGGTCAAGGACAACAGCTTCGTCGCGTCGATCATGGACGACGCGCGATTCAACTACGTGGCGCAGCCGGAAGACGGCATGGATCCGAACGACCTCATTCCGAAGATCGGGCCGTACGACAAGTTCGCGGTGAAGTGGGGCTACACGCCCGTGCCGTCGGCCACGACGCCGGGCCAGGAGAAGAAGACGCTCGACGAGATCGTGAAGGAACAGGAGACGAAGGCCTATCTGCGCTTCTCCACCGAAGGCGCGGCGGCGAGCGATCCGGGCGACAGCAACCTCGAAGCGGTCGGTGACAGCGACGCGGTCGCGGCGACGACCCTCGGCATGAAGAACCTCACGCGCGTGGCGGCGATGGTCTTCCCGGCGACCAGCACCAAGGTCGGCGATCCCTGGGAAGACCTCGAGGCGGTTTACACGCGCCTCGTCGGCCAGTGGAGCACGGAGATGACCCACGTCGTGAAGGTCGTCGGCGGCCTCGAGTCGCAGCAGGTCCACATCGGCCAGCAGGGCGTGCGGTTCAAGACGGTGCCGAAGCTGAAGCAGCAGGAAGCGCTCAACTACGTCCTTGCCAACGCGTTCCAGGTGCCGGCGTTCATGATCGACAAGGAAGTGCTGCGGCGCATCGAGCCGGCGGGCGCGGTGGCGCGCGTGCGGACGGCGCAGGCCGCGGTGCTGACCGCCCTGCTGCAGAGCGCGCGCATCGACCGGATGACCGAGCAGCTGACGATCGACGGATCGGCCATCGCCTACTCGCCGCTCCAGTTTCTTGCCGACGTCAGAAACGGCGTGTGGTCGGAGCTCGGCAAGGGCACACCGATCAGCATCTACCGCCGCAACCTGCAGCGGAGCTACCTCGAGAACATGGACCAGAAGCTGAACGCGCCGGGATCGAGCGCCGAAATCCGGATGCTCGCGAAAGGCGAACTGCGCGCGCTCGACGGCCAGTTGAAGGCGGCGCTTGCGGCGACGGGGCTCGACGAAAACACGCGCCGCCATCTCAGCGACTCGCGTGAAGAGATCGCGGCGATTCTCGATCCGCGCGTGTCGCGGCCGGCGGCCGATCCCGCCGCAGCGGCAGCAGCGGGTCGTGGACGGGGAGGGCTACGCTAATGGCGATCACAACCCAGCGCGCGGGCCTGAAGGCCCGCGCCTACGTACTCACGGTGGCGGTGGCTTCGTTCGGCATCGCGCTGTCCGCGCAGCGCGGCGGCGGCGCGCCCCAGGGCGGCGGCGCGGCCGCGCGGCCGCGGCCGTACGCCGACGTCATCACCGCGGCGGCAAAGACCGACGATGGGATCTTCAAGGTCCATCGCATCACCGAGGGCAGCACCGACAACCTCTTCTATGAAATCCCGAAGAGCGAACTCGATAAGGACTACCTCTGGAACACGCAGATCAAGAAGACGACGATCGGCGTGGGGTACGGCGGGCAGACCGTGGGCAGCCGCGTCGTGCGGTGGGTCCTGAAGAACGACCGCGTGCTCCTCGAGAACGTCGACTACTCCGTCGTCTCCGATCCGTCGAGCCCGCTCGGGACCGAAGCGAACACGCCGGCGATCATCCGGACGTTCCCGGTCGCGGCGTATTCGGCGAGCGGCGATCCGGTGATCAACGTCAGCGACTTCTTCACGGCGGACACCGCGGAGTTCTCCGCGCGCGGCCGCGTGGGCGGGCGCGCGATGGATCAGACGCGGACGTTCCTCGAAAAGGCTGTGTCGTATCCGATGAACATCAACGTCGAGGTGACGGCGACCTACACGAATCCGCCGGACACCGCGGCGGCGGCGCCCGATCCGGCGGCCGGACGCGGGCGCGGCGGCGCGGGCCCGAAAGCCAGCGCGACGGTGCTCCTCCACCACAGCATGATCAAGCTGCCGGAGAAACCGATGATGCCGCGTCTCTTCGACGAGCGCGTCGGCTACTTCACGCAGGGCCTCACCGACTACGGCACCGGCGAACAGCAGCAGATGGCGAAGCGCTTCATCACGCGCTACCGCCTCGAGAAGAAGGACCCGAACGCGGCGCTCTCCGAGCCCGTGAAGCCGATCATCTACTGGGTCGATCCGGCGACGCCCAAGAAGTGGGTGCCGTATATCAAGGAAGCGATCGAATCCTGGCAGCCGGCGTTCGAGATGGCGGGCTTCAAGAAAGGGATCATCGCGATGGAAGCGAAGGATTCCGGCGATCCCGACTGGAGCGGCGAAGACGTGCGCTACTCGGTGATCCGCTACCTGCCGTCGACGACGGAGAACGCGGTCGGCCCGCACGTGCACGATCCGCGCAGCGGCGAGATTCTCGAAGCCGACGTGCAGTATTACCACAACGTCATGAACCTCGCGAAGAACTGGTACTTCGTGCAGGCGGGGCCGAACGACCCACGCGCGCAGCAGCTGCCGCTCCCCGACGATCTGATGGGCGCGCTCATCAAGTACGTCGTCGCGCACGAAGTCGGACACACGCTCGGCTTCCAGCACAACATGAAGGCCAGCTCGACCTACACGATCGCGCAGGTGCGCGATCCGAAGTGGGTGGCGGAGAACGGCCACACGCCGACGCTCATGGACTACTCGCGCTTCAACTACGTCGCGCAGCCGGAAGACCGGATCGCGGTCGCCGATCTCATCCCGAAGATCGGGCCGTACGACAAGTGGGCGACGATGTGGGGCTACAAGCCGATTCCGGGCGCGAAGACGCCGGAAGAGGAAAAGCCGACGCTCGACGCGTGGGCTCGCGAGCAGGACACGAAGCCGTACCTCCGGTTCTCGACCGAAGGCAACAACGGCACGGATCCGGGCGACGAGACCGAAGCGGTCGGCGATGCCGACGCGACGACGGCGACGACGCTCGGGATCAAGAACCTGGCGCGCGTGTCGGAAGTGCTGATGCGCGCGACGAGCTACAAGCCCGGCGCGGCGTGGGACGAGCTCGAGGAGGTCTACGGCCGCATGGTCGGCCAGTGGAACACCGAGATGGGCCACGTCGTGCGCGTGATCGGCGGCGTCGACTCGCAGCAGAAGCACATCGGGCAGCAGGGCGTGCGGTTCACGACGGTTGCGAAGGACCGGCAGGCCGCGGCGCTGAAGTTCCTGCTCGAGAACGCGTTTACGACGCCGACGTTCATGATCCGGCCGGAGATCCTGCGCCGCATCCAACCCACGGGCATCGTCGCGCGCGTGCAGCAGCTGCAGAGCGGGATCATGGGTCAGCTCCTGCAGGCCGCGCGGCTCGACCGGATGGCCGAACAGGCGACGCTCGACGGCGCGCTCGCCTACTCCCCGCTGCAGTTCCTGACGGACCTGCGCGCGGGTGTGTGGTCGGAGCTCGCGAAGCCGGGCACGGCGGTCAACATCTATCGCCGCAACCTGCAGCGCGCGTATCTCGAGAACATGGACTCGCGCATCAACACGCCGGGCTCGAGCGAGGAAGTGCGCTCGCTCGCGCGCGGCGAAGTGAAGGCGCTCGACCGTCAGCTCGCGGCCGCGCTGCCGGCCGCGACTGACGAATTCACGAAGCGCCACCTCCAGGATTGCCGCGATGCGATCGCGGCGATGCTGGATCCGCTCGTGCCGCGACCGGCCGCGGCCGGCGCCGCCGGCGCCGGCCGGGGCGGCAGAGGCGGGATCAGGTAACGCCGAGTCGGAAATAGGATCGGGAGTTATTTCGAAATAACTCCCGATCCTATTTCCAGATAACATCCGGGGTCCGGAGGGTCCCCGTGGTTCGCAAACTCACCCTTGGTGTCAGCCTCACCGTCATCCTGATTTGGTCATTTAACGGAGTGGCGCCGCAGGCGCGCTCAGCCGCGCCACCACAGGCGGCCCCGGCCGGCCCAATCAAACTCGCGCGGCATCCCGACTACCACGCCGGGAAGATCGCCTTCTCCTACATGGGCGATATCTGGACCGCGAATGACGACGGCGCGAATCCGGAACGGCTGACGGTCAACACGGCGCTCGAGATCTACCCGCGGTTCTCGCCCGACGGACGCTCGATCGCGTTCTCGTCGAATCGCTTCGGCAACAACGACGTCTTCGTGATCCCCTCCGCCGGCGGCACGCCGCGGCAGCTCACCTTCTTCTCGGGGAATGACGATGTCGTGGGTTGGTCGCGCGACGGGCAGCAAGTGCTCTTCCGCTCGGCGCACGGCGACGGCGCGTTCCCGAACGTCGCGACGCTTTACCAGGTGCCTCTCGCGGGCGGTCCCGAGAAACCGCTGCCGGTCGACTGGGGCTACTACGGCGACTTCTCGCCCGACGGCAAGGAGATCGTCTTCAACCGGCATCCCGCCGTGTGGACGCGCAAGCACTATCGCGGCAGCTACGCCGCGGACCTCTGGATCGGCAACCTCGCCGCCGGGACCTACCGGCAGGTGCTCGCGGGCGAGCAGTACAACCGTTACTGGCCGATGTGGGGCTCGGACAACAACATCTACTTCGTCGGCGATCCGGTGCCGAACGACAAGGCGATGAGGCCGGGCGGGCCGGAAGTCTCGAAGAGCGCGAACAACATCTATAAGGTGGCG
Source organism: Acidobacteriota bacterium (assembly GCA_004297655.1). Lineage (GTDB taxonomy): Bacteria > Acidobacteriota > Vicinamibacteria > Vicinamibacterales > SCN-69-37 > SCUN01. The sequence continues at coordinate 6,541 of SCUN01000048.1, forward strand.
GCGAGCGGCGGCCAGCCGGTGCAGGTCACGAAGCACGCGAGCGGGAGCCTCTTCTGGCCGTCGATGTCGAGCGACGGCAAGACGATCGTCTACGAAGAGAGCTTCGGCGTGTGGAAGCTGGACGTCGCGTCGGGCCGCTCGACCGAGATCAAGATCCAGATCGCGACCGACGACAAGGAGAACGAATTCGAAGTCGCGACGGTCCGGAACGAAGTGGACTCGTTCGACATCTCGCCGTCCGGCCAGCGCGCGGTGATTTCGGCGCGCGGCCAGCTTTTCACGATCGCGACGCTGCGCGGCGACATCACGCGCATCGCGCCGGATGCGATGGCGTCGAGGAATCAGCAGCCGAAGTGGTCCGCCGATGGGAAGCACATCGCGTATCTCTCGGACAAGTCCGGCCGCGACGAAGTCTGGATCGCGGACGCCGACGGCAAGAACCTGAAGCAGGTCAGCAACAACGACTACGAGAAGGGCCCGTTCATGTTCACGCCCGACTCGAAGTCGCTGCTCTTCTCGGCCGGCGACAAGAAGCTCTACAGCTACTCGGTCGCGGACGCGAAGACCGCGGTGATCACGAGCGACACGGTCGCGCGCATCGGCAACTACGCGGTGTCGCCCGACAGCAAGTGGGTCGCCTTCTCGAAGCAGGACAAGACGCTGCGCGCGCACGTGTACGTCGCGCCGATCGCCGGCGGCGAAGAGCGGCACGTGTCGGACGACTCGGTGCTCTTCTCGGAAGCGAACCCGGTGTGGACCGCTGACGGACGCTATCTCGTCTTCACGTCATCGGAGGGCTTCAGCAACGGCATCGCGTCCCAGGGCGGGATCACGACGACGACCGAGTTGTGGGCGGCGCCGCTGAAGGATCAGGATCGGGACCCGCTCAATCGGGATGTCGACAACGAAGCGCAGGCCCTGGCCGCGCAGCAGGCCGCCGGCGGCCGCGCCGGAGGCGCGGGCGCCGCGGCGCCGGTGACTGTCGAGATCGACTGGAACAACATCGCGCGACGGGCGCGGCAGATTCCGCTGGCCGGCGACGCGATCAGCGGGCTGGTCGCGTCGCCGACGGGCGCGCTGGTCGCGCTCAATCTCGGAACGGCGGCCGGGCGCGGCGCCGCCGGAGGCGGCGGCGCGGCGGGCATCGTCATCGTGAATATCGACACGAACGCGGTGCCGGCCGGAACGGCCGTC
>SCUN01000049.1 GCA_004297655.1 Acidobacteriota bacterium
GCTGCGATCGCGATCATGATCGCGCCGCTCCAGTAGGGCGCGCCGGGGCCGAGCCAATCGAACGACAAACCCGCCCACAGCGGTCCGACGATGCGCGTGAGCGCCGTGACTGATTGTGTCGTGCCGAGCATGACGCCCTGTTCCGTTTCGGAGACGGCGCTGGACACGATGCCGGTGAGCGTCGGCGTCGTGATGCCCACGCCGAAGCTCGTGAGCACGCTGACCGGATAGAGCATCCACGCTTTCGGCACGAACGCGGTCAGCAGGTACGACAGCGTCTGCAGCACGAGCCCGGTCGCGGCAAGGCTGCGATCGCGGAACTTCTTCACCAGCTTCCGCACGATCATCGCCTGCGTGATGGCGCCGACGACGCCGATGAGGCTGAAGAGCAGCGCGGCCTCTTGCGGACCCCAGTTGAATCGCACCAGCGAGAACAGCGAGAAGTTCGACTGCAGGCCGCTGAACGCCACGTTGAACGCGAAGATGCCGAGGAACACCGAGCCCAGGTGCTCGTGGCGCATCGCCCGGATGATGCCGCCGATCGGGTTGAGCGACCGCGCGGAGACGTCGGCTTTGCGTCGCTTCTCGATCGGATGCGTCTCAGGTAGCACGAACAGGCCGAAGAGCGTGTTCGAGAACGCGAGTCCGGCGGCGAGAAACGCGGGCGCCGACAAGCCCCACGCGTGACTGACCGCGCCGCCGATCGCCGGACCGAGGATGAACCCGAGGCCGAACGCGGCGCCGAGCAGCCCGAAGGTCTTCGACCGGTCCGCCGGTTTTGTGACGTCCGCGATGCACGCCTGCGCGATCGAGACGTTGCCGCCGGTGATGCCGTCGATGATGCGCGCCGCAAAGAGCATCGCGAGCGACTGCGCCATGCCGAACATCACGTAGCCGACCGCTGAACCGAACAGGCTGAGGAGCAGCAGCGGCCGGCGGCCGTGCTGATCCGAGAGCCGGCCCAGGATCGGCGTGGCGACGAACTGGAACCCGGCGAACGACATCGAGAGCAGTCCGACGGTCAGCGCGCTGGGACTGAACTCCCGTACCACAAACGGAATGATCGGGATGAGTATCCCGAGGCCGAGCATGTCGATGAAGACGGTGAGAAGGACGAAAGTGAGTGCCATCGATGCTGCTAACTGAGTATCATTTTGTCGCCGATGCTCCCCAACAGCCGAATCGCCCGATTCAGTCTGTGGATCGCCGTGGCCTGGGTCGCGACCTTCTGGCGGCTGTCGTACCTGCCGCTCCTCGATCCCGACGAAGCCCATTACGCCGAGATCACGCGTGAAATGCGGCGCCTCGGAGATTATCTCGTGTCGCGCATCGATGGCGTGCCCTTCATCGACAAGCCGGCGCTTTTCCATTGGCTGCAGGCCGGATCGTTCGCGCTCTTCGGCGAGAACGAGCTGGCCGCCCGCCTGCCGACCTCGCTCGCCGCCATTGCCTTCGTCTGGACGACCTACTGGCTGGGCAAGCGCCTGTTCGGGCAGGGCACCGCCGAACGCGCGGCGTTGATGCTGGCGCTGACGCCGCTGACCTTCGCGCTCAGCCGGTTCGCGTACTTCGACATGATCTTCAACGCGTTCCTGTTCGGCGCGATTTCGCTCCTGATCGTCTCAGCCATCGAGAATCGCCGGCGGCTTCAGATTCCGGCGTTCATCCTGCTGTCGCTCGCGGCACAGACCAAAGGTCCCTTCGTTTTCATCGTCATCGCCGGCGCGGCGCTCGTGGCGTCAATCTCCAAGGAGACGCGCGTCTACGTGCGCCGCATCGCCTGGATCCCCGGCCTCGTCGGCGCCGGGCTGCTGGCGCTGCCGTGGTTCGTGCTGATGTGGCGCCACTTCGGCGACACGTTCATTCGCGACTACGTGCTCTATAACAACCTGCAGCTCTTCGCCGCGCCGCTCTATCGGAAACGGTTCGACGCGTTCTTCTACTTCCGGTCGGGCGCCGCGTCGCTCTTCCCCTGGTCGCTGCTGCTGATCGCGGTCGGCATCGATGCCGTCCGGCGCCGCATGCGGGGCGAGGCGATGGCGCCGCGCCGCGTGGTGTTGTGGGTCTGGGTCGCGACGGTGTTCGCCTTCTTCTCAGCGTCGCGCTTCAAACTCGATCACTATCTCTTCCCGATCGCCCCGGCCGTCTGTCTGCTCGTGGCCGACCGATGGCAGCGCGCGACCACGAAATGGACCCGCGCCTGGTGGCCGCTCGTCGCGGGGCTCGTCCTGCTCTACGCCGTGGCCGTGCAGATCGGCTTGCCGTACCTCGATTCCACGCGGCCGGG
>SCUN01000050.1 GCA_004297655.1 Acidobacteriota bacterium
ATTCAGGATGAGGCCAAAACCGGCGAGCGTCGCCATCAGCGACGACCCGCCATAACTCATAAGTGGCAGCGTCAGGCCCTTCACGGGGGCCAGTCCCGCTGACATCGTTATGTTGTACACCACTTGAAACACAAAACCCGACAGGATCCCGATCACGAGCAGCGCGCCGAGCCGGTCCTTGGCCAGCTTCGCGGCGTCGAGACACCGCAGGATCAGGAACAGGTACAGGCCGAGCGCCACGAGCACGCCCAGAAACCCGTGCTCTTCGGCCATGCCGGAGAAGACGAAATCGTTGTGGGCTTCCGGCATGAACCCGTAGCCGCCGGCCTGCGTGGCGTTGCCGAACCCCTTACCGAAGAGCCCGCCCGAGCCCACGGTGATCCGGGCCTGGAGTTGTTGGTAGCCCTCGCCTTTCGGGTCGAGTTCCGGGTCGAGGAACGTGAGCACGCGGGTCTTCTGGTAGTCCTTGAGCACGTACTTCCAGGCGACCGGTGACAACAGGACGGCGGCGGTCAGCGCGACCACCAGCCACTTCATCCGCAGGCCGCCGACAAACAGCATGCCGGCCAGAACGGGCACGAGCGTGACCGCGGTGCCGAAATCGGGCTGCCGCAGGATGAGGAGCAGCGGCACCACGATGAACGCCGCGCCGATCGTGATGTCCTTCATCGACTTGCCGAGCCGCTGGACGCCGGCGAAGTACGCGGCCAGCACGAGCGACATCACGATGCGCGCGAACTCGCTCGGCTGCAGGTTGACGCTGCCGAAGTCGATCCACCGGCGCGAGCCGTTCCTCACGACACCGAAGAACGCGACATACACGAGCAACGCCACCAGGCCGCCATAGAGAAACAGCGACCGCTGCGACAGCGTCCGGTAATCGATCAGCAGGCAGACCGTGAACGCGACGAGACTGATGCCGACCGCATAGAGCTGAATCCAGAACTCGCGGCCCGGCCGCTGATGGACGAAATCCCAGCGCGCCGAGTAGATCGAGGCCAGGCCGATCCCGATGAGCGCCAGCAGCGCGAGGATCGAGGCCCAGTCGAGATGCGGCAGGAGCCGGCGGTCAACGATCATTGCCCACCTTCGGCGCCGGCGGTTTCGGCGGGAGTTGCGGCAGCGGTTTGCCGTCCTGTTTCGCGAAGAAGGTCTCGAGCACGTGCTTCGCGATCGGCGTCGCCGTCGTGCCGCCGTGGCCGCCGTGCTCGACGAACACGGCGCCGGCGATCTGCGGATTGTCGCGGGGCGCGAAGAACACGAACCAGGCGTTGTCTTCGAGGTTCTTGTCGGTGCGGCCCTTGGCCGCCGCGCGTCCTTCGTTGGAGATGACCTGCGCCGTGCCCGTCTTGCCGGAGACGTCGCGGCCTTCGATGCGCGCGCCGCGGCCCGTGCCCAGTTCGTTCACGACCATCCAGAGCCCGTCGCGAATCGCCTGCAGGTTCTCGGGCTTGATGAAGAGACTCGACCGTGGAGGCGGCATCGAGACGGACTCCCACCCCTTGCCCTGATCGACGGCCTTGAGCACGTGCGGCGTGATGAGCGTGCCGCCGTTCGCCATCGTGGACACCATCGTCGCGAGGCCGATCGGCGTGACGTTGACGGCGCCCTGCCCGATCGACACCGAGATCGTCTCGCCGGGATACCACGGCTGTTTGCGGACGCGCTGCGACCACTCGGTCGAGGCGACGAAGCTGTCGCTCTCGCCGGGGAGATCGATACCGGTCTTGCCGACGATCCCGAGCTTCTCGGCGTACTCGTGGATCGTGTCGATCTTCATCTTCGACGCGACGGTGTAGAAGTACACGTTGCACGACTTCTCGATCGCGTGGCGGAGATCGACGACGCCGTGGCCGCGGCCGTTGGGCAGACTGCACTTGAACGAGCGGCCGCCGAAATCGAAGTGGCCCGGACAATCCACTTTGAAGTCCGGCGTGATGACGCCCGTCTCGAGCGCGGCGACCGACATCGCGATCTTGAACGTGGAGCCGGGAGGATACGTGCCCTGGATCAGCCGGTTCTGAAACGGCTTCTGCGGATCGGTCTGGAGTTTCACCAGGGCGGCGCGGTCCATGCCCGTCGCAAAGGCGTTCGGGTCGTAGCTGGGCACGCTCGTGAGCGACAGCACCTCGCCGTTGCGCGGATCCAGAAAGACCGCGGCGCCGGCATAGCCCGACGCGGCGAACGCGGCATCGGCCGCGCGCTGCAGATCGACGTCGATCGTCAGCTGCAGCCGATCGCCGTCGATCGGCTCGGCCTCGCCCATCTTCTCGATCTCGCGCCCCCGGCTGTTGACGGCGACGATCCGCTTGCCGTCCTTGCCCTGCAACAGCGAGTTGTAGGTCCGCTCGAGTCCCGCCTGTCCGACCATCGCGCCGACGTCGAGATCGCTGAATTCAGGCCGCGCGAGCTGGCTCTGCTGGATCTCGCCGACGTACCCGAAGAGGTGCGCCGCCATGCCGCCGCCCGGGTACTCGCGCGTCGGCAGGATCTGGACGACGACTTCGGGCAAGTCAACTTGCCGCGCGGAGACCGCGGCCACCTGCGCCATCGTGGCGTGCTCGATGATCGGCACCGGCACGTACAACGGATCGCGCCGGCGTTTGGCGTTGGCGATGATCTCGTTGATCGACGCTTCCGGCACCTCGGTCGCCTCGGCCAGTCGCCGCGCGGCCTCGGCGAGATCCACGCTCTGCTCGCGCACGATCGAAATCGTGTAGGAGTACGTGTTCCGCACGAGCACTTCGCCGTTGCGGTCGTACAGCACGCCGCGCGGCGCGCGCAGCCGCATGGCGCGCAAATGCTGGCGTTCCGCGAGCTCTTCGTAGCGGCCGTGTTGCACGACCTGGATGACCCAGAAACTCGCCCCGATCGCGGCAAACACCACGACCGTGGCGACGCGGATCACCGTCAGCCGCGTCGCGAAACTCTGGCGATCCTCGAAATTCGCGGAGGTCAGGATCACGGCGTCACCACTTCCGCTTTCCGAACGCGGACCGCCGCATCGGCCGGTGCCTGAGGAGCGCGGGCACGGTCTCGATCGACTGGAAAACGATGAGCGCGGTCACGGCGTTGAGTCCCGTCTCGCTGAGCATACCGAGCCAGGACACGCCTGCCCAGTGGAGACCGATCGCGCTCACGATCGCCTGCATCAGCAGCCGGTGCGCCACCGTGGCGCCCGCCACGACGACCATGCGCGGCACGGGGCGCGCCACGATGAACTGGGAGCCGACGACGCCGACGAAGAACCCGACGATCGTCTTCGCGAGACCGCCGACGCCGATGGTCCCGCCGGCCAGCGCGTCCTGCGTCAGGCCGCCGAGTGTGCCGCCGATCACGCCGGCGCCCGGGCCCCACTTCAGCGCGATGAGCGCCACGCCGACCAGCACCAGGTCGATCGACCACCGACCGCCCACGGTGAACCGCGCGAACGCCATCTGCAGCGCCACCGCGGCCACGACGACCCCGATCACGCCGACGGCCTTCACTTCCCGGCGCCTCCGCTCGGCGGCGGGTCGAGGACGACGAGCACCAGATCGAGATGCGAGAAGTTCACGGCCGGACGAATCGCGACGAGCTTGTAGGTCGTGCCGCCGCCACGCTCGGCCCGCTCGATCGTGCCGATCAGAAACCCGGCGGGGAAAATGCCGTCCTGGCCCGAGGTCAGGACAGTGTCGCCGGCCACGATCTCGTAGCTCTTGTTGATGTACTGGAGGTGCATCGGCGGGTCCTCGCCGACGCCGAGCCCGATGGCGACGCCGCCCGCGGAAATGCGCGGGATCACCGCGCCGGCCGCCGCGCTCCGGCCGATCAGCAGCTGCACTTTCGCGGCGTGCGGCTGCGGCTCGCCGAACACGCGGCCGACGACCCCGCCCGGCCCGATCACCGCGAGATTCGCGCGCACGCCGTCGGCGGTCCCGCGATCGATGGTGATCGTCAGCGCGCCCGGCGCCGGGTCGCCCGCGATGACGCGCGCGGCCAGCGTGCGCTGCGGCACGGTCATCTGCAGTTGGAGCATCTGCTCGAGCTGATGGGTCTGGCTGCTGATCGCCGTTTCCGCCTGCAGTTGTCCCTGCAGCCGGCCGAGTTCCGCGCGCAGCGCCGCGTTCTCGGCCACCACGCCCCGCAGCGCGAAGTAGTTGCGCCAGGTCGAGGAGATCGCGTCGCCGATGCCGGACATCACGCCCTGCACCCGCGCGAACGCGCCGAACGCCAGATCCTCGACCAGGGGCATGCCGGACTTGGTCTGCACCTGCGCGGAAATCAGCAACACGTGTCCGAGACTGACGGCCAGGAAGAAGAACGTGGTCCGGCGGCGGATGTCGATCAATCCAACGAGATCTTTCTCAGCAGTTCGAAGTTCGCCAGCATCTTGCCGGCGCCGAGCACGACCGTCGACAGCGGATCCTCCGCCATCGCCACGGGCAGGCCCGTCTCCTCGCGGAGGCGCTTGTCCAGATTCTTCAAGAGCGACCCGCCGCCGGTGAGCACGATGCCGCGATCGACGATGTCGGCCGACAGTTCCGGCGGCGTGCGCTCGAGCGCCACGCGCACGGCGTCGACGATCACGTTGACCGTTTCGGCCAGCGACTCGCGAATCTCCTCGTCGGTAATGGTGATCGTCTTCGGCACGCCCTCGATCAGATGGCGCCCCTTGATCTCCATCGTCAGCCGCTCGTCGAGCGGGAAGGCGGAGCCGAGCTCCATCTTGATCTGCTCCGACGTGCGCTCGCCGATGAGGAGGTTGTACGTCTTCTTGATGTACTGGATGATCGCCTCGTCCATCTCGTTGCCCGCGACGCGGATCGCCTTGCTGTAGACGATGCCCGCGAGCGAGATGACGGCGATGTCCGTGGTGCCGCCGCCGATGTCGACGACCATGTTGCCCGACGCCTCTTCGATCGGCATGCCCGCGCCGATCGCCGCCGCCATCGCTTCTTCGACCAGATACACTTCGCTGGCTTTCGCGCGATAGGCGCTGTCTTTGACGGCGCGTTTTTCGACCTGCGTGATTTCCGACGGCACGCCGATGACGATCCGCGGGCGCACCCACATCTTGCCGTTGTGCGCCTTCTTGATGAAGTGCGCGAGCATTTTCTCGGTCACTTCGAAGTCGGCGATGACGCCGTCCTTCATCGGCTTGATCGCGACGATGTTGCCCGGCGTCCGGCCGAGCATTTCCTTGGCTTCGCGCCCGACCGCTTCGATCCGGCCCGTCACCTTGTTGATCGCCACAATCGACGGCTCGTTGACGACAATGCCCTTGCCCCGCGCGTAGACGCACGTGTTGGCCGTGCCCAAGTCGATCGCCAGATCGCTTGAAAACAGTGAAAACAACGACCGAAAACTCAACGCGCGCCCTCTTCTTTCTGTTGCACCGGGAGTAACCCTCGCGACACCGCGCCGCGGGTCGCCATATGAATACCGTCCTTGCCTTCTTCCTTCACACGATACATCGCCGTGTCGGCGGCTTCGAGGAGTCCTTCAGCCGTATCGGCCGCTTCGGGCATTGTCGCCACCCCGATCGAGGCGGTCAGGCGGATGCCGGGCCCCCGGTCGGACAGGAAGACGTGACGGGAAATGCGGTCCCGGAGACGGTTCGCCACGGCCAGGGCGCCCTCGGGGGTCGTGTCGGGCAGGACGAGCGAGAACTCGTCGCCGCCGTAGCGGGCCACGATGTCGGTTTCACGGGCGCTGCCGCGGATGAGCGCCGCCGCCTCAACCAGCGCCCGGCTGCCCAGCAGGTGCCCGTGCGCGTCGTTGATGCGTTTGAACCCATCGAGGTCCACGAACAACAGCGACAGCGGCGCATGGCTGCGCAGCGCACGCTTGGTTTCCTTCCGCAGGACCTCGTGGAGGTATCGCGAATTGAACAACTGCGTGAGGTCGTCAGTGACCGAGAGCGCTTCGGCGCGCGCCACACGCAGCGCGTGCGCCAGCGCGTAGCCGGCCGGCTCGAGGAGGCGCGTCATCGCGCGCTTGAACGCCGGCGAGAACCGCGGCGCGGTGCGCGCGCGGCCGTGATCGATGCCCACGAGCACGCCCACGACGACGCCGTGCGCGACGATCGGCCAGCCGAGGCCGGCGGCTTCGATGTGCTCGCCCACGCGCGCGTCGCCGGCGAGGCGCGCCGAGACGAACGGCTGCTCGCGCTGCGCGATGACGTCGGCAATGGCCTCCGCCGGTCCGCGCAGCGCGGGATCCTGCGGCCGGCTCGCGAGAAACTGCACGCTGCCGTCGGCTTCGACGGCGACGACCGACCACGACGCCATCGGCAGCCACTCCGACACGCGCGCCGACAGCGTCGAGGCGACCATCGCCGGATCGGTGGACAAATTCAGGACGCGCATCACGTCCACGATGACGTCGGCGCGCGCCGCCAGCTCCGTCAGCCGGTCGGCGCCCGTCGTCAGGCGCTCGGACAAATCGTGCTCGCCGGGCAGACCGAGCGCGCGCTCGACTTCCGCGAGGCGCAACGGCACGCTGAGGTGGTGGCGGAAGCCGAGCGCGCGCGACAGGTCCGCGACCTGGCGCGCGCCGGCGCCAAACGACGCGGACGGCACGCCGTTCAGCACGCGCGAGAGATGACGCCGATCGACGTCATCGTCGGCGCCGAGTTCCCAAAGCACACCCGTGGCGTTCGACGGGATGCGGGGCACGGCGCCTTGCGGCACACACTTGACACGCAGGTGCGGTGTTCGGCGCAAGGGCGCCAACACGCGCAGCACGTCCCGGCTGCGATGAAATACGGCGAGCGTCAGCGCTCCGGACATCGTATAAACCGATGAACTATATCACGCCCAAACCCTGTTTTTCCTAGCACTTGCGGCGTTCCATGGCATAATCGGGGTTTCGTCTGCCGGATCCCGGCGGACGTTGGAGAACCACTCGATGACGATGCTCGATCACATGCGCCGACACAAGGCGTGGCTCAAATGGAGCCTTGGCCTGGTAGTCGTGGCGTTTGTCCTGTTGTACGTCCCCAGCTTCCTCAAGTCCTCCGGTCCGACCGCGTCCGACACGATCGCGACCGTTGAAGGCCGGGACATCAAGGCCGGCAATTTCCGGATTCTCTACTCGCAGCAGATCGACGCGTACCGGCAGGCGTACGGCGCGAATCTGAATGACCAACTCCTCAAGCAGTTGGGCATCGAGCAGCGCCTGATCCAGCAGATGATCGACCAGGAAGCGGTGCTCGCCGAAGCGAAGCGCCTCGGCCTGACGGTCACCGACGGCGAAGTGAAGGCGCGACTGCTCCGCCTCCCGGCGCTGCAGGAAAACGGCGTGTTCGTCGGCGAGGCCCGCTACAAGCAGATGCTGGCGATGAACCGCCCGCCGATGACGGCGCCGCAGTTCGAGGAAGAACTGCGCAAGAACCTTCTTTCGGAGAAGGTCCAGGCCGCGGTCACCGGCTGGGTCACGGTCAACGACAGCGATGTCGAGAAGGAATACC
>SCUN01000051.1 GCA_004297655.1 Acidobacteriota bacterium
CTCGACAAGATCTCCCTCAGAAGCGACGACGTCGTCGTGTCGAGCCATGCGTGCGGGGGGTTGACCGACGTCGTGATCGAACGGGCGATGTCGGCCTTCGCGCGCGTTGCCGTGCTGCCGTGTTGCCACAATCTGAATGACGCCGACGGCGAGTATTTGACCGGCTGGATCGATGGCGCGCTCGCCATGGACATCACCCGGGCCGAGCGGCTGCGCGCGCGCGGCTACCGTGTGTGGACGCAGATGATCCCGGAAGCGATCACGCCAAAGAACCGGCTGCTGCTCGCTGCAATCCCACCACTTTCGCCGCGGCACTGATGTAGTTCGTGTTGGGCCGGCCGGCCAGGCCGAGCGCCGCGATCACCGCGGGCATCGACTTGTAGTTCTCGCTTTCCACGCAGACCGACTCGATCATCGCGCCGTTGAAGAAGACCTGCGCGTATTCGCACGTGACGCCGTCGATCGAGAATCCCCAGCGGTTTTTCTCAACTTCGACGACCGCCAGGTCCGGGTGCGCGCGCGCCATCTCGAGAAAGGCCTCGAATGACACCAGCCGCGCGGACGCCATCGGTTCGGGCAGTGAGATCCTGAGCGCCGAGGCAATCAACGCCAGGTTCTCGTGCGTGACCGGAAACTGGAACTTGCCCTTCGGCTCGAAGATCTCGAACCCTTCCGGGGTGGTGCCGGTCTTGACCTTGATGTCGAGCAGCTCGTCGCGGACCTTGACGTTCGCGTCCGCGGTCTGCCGCGAGAGGAAGTAAATCTCGGCCGGCATCTTACGCATCTGCTGCAGCGTCGTTCGCCCGTTCCAGAGATGCGGCTGCAACTCGGCAATGAGACCCTGGCCGAATACACGGAACTCCGCGCGCGGAATCATGACGGCCTCCGAACGAGATCGCGGAATGACACGAGGTAGAACGTCGAGAGCGTCGCGCCGGCAACCAGCCAACCCCAGGAGTGCTCAGTGAGGGACTGTGGGACTGTCGGGATTGTGGGAGCGAGCGCCGAGTCCGGCCTGAGCGGGGGCATCGCGCTGAACGCCGGCGTCACGCCGAGCCAATGGAACCAGGTCGCGCCCGACGCGATCAGAATGACGACGCCGATCGTGCACGTGATGATCCCGAACTTGAAGTTGTCGATGACGGAGTACTGATTCGTCGAGAAAAGAATGACGTTCGGCTTGCCGCTGATCGGCAAGCCGACGACCCAGTCGATGGTCAGCGCGGCCGGCAGCGCCAGGCTCAACGGACTCCAGCCGATCGCCTTTGCGACGGCGATGATGATCGGCAGCATGATCATCGACCGCACGGTCTTCGACGTGGTGAGTAAGTGGCTGTACATCATGACGGCGACGATGATCGAGTAGGCGGCGCCGAAGGAGAGGGTCGTGAGGTCGAAGCCGCCAAAGAGCTTGCGGACGGCCCACTCCCCGGCGCCGGTGCTGTCAATCGCGAGACCGCCGGCGTACGCGCCGGCGCTGAAAATGAGCAGATGCCACGGAATATCGGCCTCCGACCATTGCAGGACGCCCCACCGCGGAAAGAGCGCGATGATGACGCCGAGAAGCGCCGCGAACGGCGCCGGAATGTCGAGACCGAACCAGCGCATGTGAAAGACGTCCGTAGTCCAGAGGAAGAGCACTACGGCGAAGATCGCGAGCGCCTTCTTCTCGCTGACCGAGAGCGGGCCCATCGCGTCATAGCGTTCGCGGATCAGGGCGAGGCCGCCCTTGATCTGCGGCGTGCGGCCCTCGGGCGCGATCGGGAAGATCAATCGCGGGCCGATCGCCCACATGATGAGCGCCGTCGCGACGGCGACGGGCGCGCCGAGGCGCATCCAGTCCATGTAGTGGATGCGCACGCCGCCCATCGTGTCGATCAAACCGACGGCGATGAGGTTTGCCGAGCTGCCGGTCATCGACACGGACGAGAGAATGGAGATGCCCATGAGGTTCATGAGCAGCAGGTTTTTGCCGAATGCGTTCGGGTGTTCTTCCGTCGAGCCGTAGATGGTGGCGACGGTCAACATCAAGGGCAGCGTCATGACGCAGCGGGCCGCGGTGGCCGGAATGAGCGGCGCGAGCGCGAGCTGCAGCAGCAGAAACGCAAACAGCGCCCAGCGCGCCGTCGCGCCGAAGCGAAGGACGAGCCAGAGCGCCATTCGGCGGGCGAGGCGCGTCTTGAGCAGCATGCCGCTCAGGATGAACGCGAGCAGGTTGAGCCAGATGACGTCCAGGCCGAGCACGTCGAGAATCGGTTTCGGCGCCGAGACCTTCGTGACGAGCAGCAGGAACATCAGCATCAGCGAGGTGACGTAGGTCGGAAACGGCTCGGTGACCCACCACACGAGCGCGAGCGCAAAGCAGGCGAGGCCGGCCTGGCCGGCCGAGCTCAGACCGTCGCTGAACGGGTAATAGAAGAGCAGCAGGAAGACCGCGATGCCGGCGGGGAATCCGAGATAGCGCATCCACCGGTCGCGGCGCCCTTCCATGGCGCGGCCGCCGGACGACAAGGGCATCTTGTCGAGCTCGAGGAGCGCGAGCAGGTGGTTGTCGCCTTGCGCCGCGCCGGCCGCCATCGTCAGCTCCGCGGCCAGGTCTTGAATGGATGCGCGATCAGATTGGCGTTGAAATACCTGGGATCCGTCGAGACGTCGTCGCCGGCCCAGTTCGGCAGTACCAGGTCGACGTGTTCGGACGGCAATTCGACTTCGGCGAGCACGAGGCCGTCGTTCTCGCCGTGGAAGACATCGATCTCCCACTTCAGGCCGTCGTGCATCTCCACATGGCGGTGCTTGCTGATGAGCGGGCGCTCGCAGATGGCGTCGAGCATGTCCACGGCGTCGTTCACCGGGATGTCGTATTCGAATTCGAGCCGTGTGATCCCGGTGGTGAGGCCTTTGATGGTGAGCTTGGCGCGGTTGCCTTCGAGTCGAACGCGGACGACCCGTTCCTTCTGCGAGTTCAGGTAGCCCTGGGTAAAGAGCACGCCCGGGTCCCGTGGGACCCAGGCGTCCTTCCTGACAAGGAACTTGCGTTCGATCTCTTTCGCCATGGCTAGAAGGCGAGCTGGTAACGGAGCGAGATGATCTTGAACTTGTCGCCGGTCACCGATGTCTGCGTGGTGCTGGTGCCCGTCGGGAGCGGCGCAAATTCCTTGTTCGGTTTCGCGTTGTCGTTGTTGTCCACCCAGCCGAAGTTGAACACCAGCTTGTGGTTCGTGTTCATGAAGTACGTCATGCCGAGCATCACGTTCTTCGCTTCGCCGCCCTTGATCGGGTCGATCGCGGTGACGTCATCGAGCGTCATCTGGCTGTAGCGGATGCCCACTTCGACCGCGCCCTTGTCGCTCTTCGGCACGACCCGGCCGAACTCGCCTTCGGAGACGAGGTACGGACGCCGGTCGCCCCTGGTCAGGAAGACCATGGCCTGGCCGTAGAAGCCGTCAAAGGTGTGGTCCGAGTAGCTGGCAATCGTCGTGGACGTGCGGACGACCTTGGTCTGCTGGTACTCACCCTGGAAGCTGAGCGGCCCCATCACGCCGGCCAGTTCGCCGCCGAGCTGGCGCCAGTAGTTCACGTACTTCATGTCGCCCGTGCTGATGAACTTCGCGCGGCTGACGTGCGTTTCCGCGCGCGAGTCGAACTTCACGATGCGCGACGCGTTCAGCCGGTCCGGGAGATCAGCTCCGCTCGTCGCGATCTTCGCCACGTCCGGAGTGCGGCGCGCGGCCGCGACGCCGAGGTGGATCACGCGATCGTCCTTATTGAGCGGCGCGACGGTGAAGCGCCCGATGAAGCTCGGCCGCTGGCTGGTGCCGGCGCCGCCGCCCGTGAGCGTGTCCTTGTCATTGAAGACACCGGCCGCCTGGCCGTAGATGCCGGCCGACGCCTGCCAGTACTTCTCCCAGTGACTGAAGTTCACGCCCATCAGGCGGTCGGGCGCCCACGAATCGAGATACGCCCGCTCGATGAACATGATGTTCTTCGACGAGGTCAGCGTGTCGAAGCCGAACGGCGCTTTGTGGTTGCCGACCTTGATCAAGCTGTTCTTGATGCCGGCGTAGCCGACCCAGAGATCTTTGATTTCGACCGCGTTGTCGGCGAAGTCGATGTCCATCTCTGCGAGGTAATCGCTGAAAACCGTTGCTTTGACGCCGATGCGGGCCCGGCGGACTTCGAATCCGGACGCCAGGCGATTCTCCTGGCCGCGGTACGTCGCCCAATCGAGATTGATGCGGCCGTCGAGCCAGTACTTGAATGCGCCGTCGGCGCTCTGAGCAACCAGGTAGCCGTTGTCGTACGACCCGGCCACCGGAACGGGCGGCTTCGCCTGTTCTTGTGTCTGTGCGAGTACGGGCTGAGCCGCAAACGCACATGCGAAAGCCAACCCCGCGACGAGACATGTGGTGTGCTTCATAGAACCTCCGGCTGGTTCTATTGAAAGACGCGTACCAACGCCTTCGCCGGGTGGCCGGGGCGGAGGTGTGGCATTGCCGGTAAATCGGCAGTCTAAACGGTGTTTTCTCGCGGAGACGTACTCGAAAACTCGCGAGGAATCACGATACTGGCCACGAGCGCCACGGCGCTCGTCATCGCCGCGCCCGCGAGCGCAAACCACGTGAATCCGGCGGCGTTCGTCCACCAGATCCAGCCCACCGTGATCGTGCCCGCGGCCATGCCGATCAACATCGCGCGCGCGCCGACGCGCGACGTCAACACCCCGATCAGAAACGCGCCGAGCACCGGCCCGGATGTCAGCGACAGCACCGAGAGTCCGGAATCGAGCAGACTGCGATCGAGGTACTGCGCGCCGAGCGCGACGCCGAGCTGCACCACGCCCCAGAAGACCGTGAGCTGCTTCGACAGCCGCAGCAACGACGCCTCGGATGCGTTCGTCTTCACGTACTTCACATAGAAGTCATTCACCGTCGTCGCCGCCATCGCATTGATGGATGGCGAGAGCGCCGCCGCCACGATCGCCGCGATGATGAAGCCGATCAACCCGTGCGGCAGGTGATCGACGATGAACTGTGGGAGGATCGCGTCGTTTCGCGGGAGCGCGGCCGTCAGCGGGAAGTGCTGGTGGTACGCGTAGAGCATCGCGCCGATCGTCAGAAACAGCGTGAACTGCGCAAAGACGATGAAGCCGCTGAGCACGAGGCCGCGAGCGGCGCCCCTGGGCGAGTCGGCGGAGAGGAGGCGCTGGACGAGGAATTGATCCGTGCCGTGGGTGGCGAGCGTGAGCGCGATGCCGCCGGCCACGCCCGCCCACAATGTGTAAGGAATTGTGGGATTGAAGGACAAATTGATAATTGAGAATTTGCCGGCAGCTGAGCCGAGGCGGATCACTTCCGACCAGCCGCCGGGGATCTGCCACAGGAGCGCGAAGAAGACGATCAGCGCGCCGGCGATGTAGATGAACATCTGCACCACGTCGGTCCAGATCACGGCCGCCGAACCGCCGCGCACGGTATAGATGATCATCGCCACGCCCAGCACGAGCACGGCGACGTTGACCGGCACGCCGGTGACGATGGAAATCGCCAGCGCCGTCACGTAGAGGCGGATGCCGTCGGCCAGCGACCGCGTCAGCAGGAAGAGCCCGGCCGAAATCGAGTTGACCGACGAGCCGAACCGCTGCTGCAGGAGCTGGTAGGACGTCACCATTGCGCCGCGGAAATAGCGCGGGAGAAAGAGCGTGCTCACGATCATGCGGCCGATCACGTACCCGGCCGCGAGCTGCAGAAACGTCCAATTGCCCGCGTAGGCCGACGCCGGCACGCCAATGAACGTCAGCGTGCTCGTCTCGGTCGCCACAACCGTGAAGCAGATCGCCCACCACGGCACGGACTGATCCGTCAGGAAGTAGCTCTTCGTGTTCTTCTGGAACTTCGCGAAGTACGAGCCGAACGTGACGACGGCAACGAGATAGACCGCGACGACCGCGTAGTCGAGCCCGTTCATGCCTTCTCCGCGCCCGTCGTCTGCAGCGCCTTCGCGACGATGGTGGCGCTGATGAGGAAGACGAGGGTGAGCGTCAGCGCCTGCGCGGTCCGGCCGTAGAGAAACGCGCCCGTGGCGAAGAGCGACGACCAGATCATCGCGCATCCGGCGGACCATCCGAGAAGAGCCATCGGAATGTTGAAGTGCGTCGACGCCTCTTCGGCCGGCGTCAGGTTGGCTTCCCGCCGCACGCTCGCCCAGCCCGGACCCGCCGGCCGGACCTTCCGGTAGAAGTCGAGCAGCGCTTGGCGATCCGTTTGTGGCGCCACGTACGCCGTAATGACCCAGCAGATCGTCGTCACCGCCACGGTAAGGGGTAGCGCGGTGTGCGGGCTGAAATGCACGCCGCTCCTGGCCAGGATCAGGAGCACGATCGAGACCACGAGCGAACTCGTCATCGCCACGACCTCACACCACGCGTTCACCCGCCACCAGAACCACCGCACCAGATACAGCAAGCCGGTGCCCGCGCCGACCTGGAGGATGACGTCAAAGGTGTCTTTGGCGGAGTCGAGCAGGTAGACGGTGCCCGATGACGCGAGAAACAGGCCGACGGTGGCCACGCGTCCCGCCAGCACGTAGTGCTTTTCGTCGGCGTTCGGTTTGATGAAGCGCCGGTAGAAGTCGTGGACGAGGTACGACGCGCCCCAGTTGAGATGCGTGACGATCGTCGAGGAGTTGGCCGCGATCAGGCCGCCGATCATCAAGCCGAAGAACCCGACGGGCAGGAACTTCAGCATCGCCGGATAGGCGATGTCGTGACCGAGGAGCTTCGGATCGAGATTGGGGAAGGCGGTCTGAATATCCGAGAGGTTCGGAAACACGATCAACGACGCGAGCGCGACGAGAATCCACGGCCACGGCCGCAGGACGTAGTGCGCCACGTTGAAGAAGAGCACGCCCTTCAGCGCGTCGTTCTCGGTCTTCGACGCCAGCATCCGCTGCGCGATGTAGCTGCCGCCGCCCGGCTCGCCGCCGGGATACCACACGGCCCACCACTGGACGGCAACGGGCATGATGAAGATCGCGATCGCCACGTCCCAGTTGTTCGAGAAATCCGGCAGGAAGTTCAGATAGTTGATGCCGCCCGGTCCGGTCATCGCCGAGACCTTCGTCATGAGCGACGTCAAGCCGCCGACCGCGGGCGTCATGACCGCAAAATACGCGGCCGCGACGATCGCCGACATCATGATGAAGAACTGGATCAAGTCGATCACCAGCACGCCCCACAGGCCGGCGTGCGTGGCGAAAATCACGTTCAGCAGGCCGACGCCGAGCAACGTTTGCCAGCGCTCGAGCCCGAAGAGAATGCCCGCGATCTTGACAGCCGCGAGATTTACAGTCGCCATGATCATGCAGTTGAAGAACAACCCGAGATAAACCGCGCGAAACCCGCGAACGACCGACGCCGCCGTGCCCGAGTACCGCAGCTCGTAGAACTCCAGATCGGTCAGCACGCCGGCCCGGCGCCAGAGCCGCGCGTAGAAGAAAACGGTCGCCACGCCGGAGAGCGCGAACGCCCACCACACCCAGTTGCCGGCGACGCCCGTGCGCCGCACGATATCGGTGACGAGATTCGGCGTGTCGCTGCTGAACGTCGTCGCCACCATCGAGATGCCGGCGAGCCACCAGGGCACCGCGCGGCCGGAGCCGAAGAACTCGGTTGTATTGCGCCCGGCGCGCCTGGCGAAGAACAACGCCGGGATGAAACACACGAGGATGCTGCCGACGATGATCGCCCAGTCGAGGGGGGCCAGGTGCATGCGGGGAAGTCTATGACAGGCGGGCCGGACGCATAATAGAGGGCTTGCCACTTATTTCGCTCGACGACGTCTCAATCGCCTTCAGTCACGTGCCCTTGCTCGACCACGCGGGCCTGCTCCTCGACACCGGCGAGCGCGTCGCGATCATTGGCCGGAACGGGACCGGGAAGTCGACGCTGCTCCAGATCCTGAGCGGCGAGCTGCCCCCCGACAGCGGCAGCATCTGGCGGCAGCCCGGCGTGACGTCGGCGCGACTGGTGCAGGACGTGCCGCTCACGAGCGAGGCGACCGTCTTCGACGTCGTGGCCGAAGGCCTCGGAAACCTGCAGGCGCTCGTCACCGCGTACCACAAGGCCGCGATCCGCGTGGCCGACGACCACAGCGAGGCCGCGCTCGACGCGCTCGGCCGCGCGCAGTCGGCGCTCGACAAGGTCGGCGGCTGGACGCTCGAGGAGCGGATCGAGCTGGTGCTGCAGAAGCTCGATCTTGACGCCGATGCGCGGATCAATTCGCTCTCGGGTGGATGGCGGCGGCGCGTGCTGCTGGCCCGCGCGCTCGTGGCCGAGCCGTCGATCCTGCTGCTTGACGAGCCGACCAACCATCTCGACGTAGAGGCCATCGAATGGCTCGAGGCCTTCCTCGTCGAATACAAAGGCGCCATCGTCTTCGTCACCCACGACCGTGAGTTCCTCCAGAACGTCGCCACGCGCATCGTCGAGCTCGATCGCGGCGCGTTGACGTCGTGGCCGGGCGACTACGAGACGTTCCTCGAGAAGAAGGCGGCGTGGCTGGCCAATGAACGCGTGGCCAACGAGAAGTTCGACTCGCTCATGGCGAAAGAGGAAGTGTGGCTGCGTCGCGGCGTCAAGGCGCGGCGGACGCGCGACGAAGGCCGCGTGAAGAAGCTGATGGCCATGCGCGAGACCCGCGCCGAACGGCGGGACGTGATCGGCCAGGTCGAGATGGAAGTCGGCGTTGCCGCCCGCTCGGGCCAGATGGTGTTCGAACTCACGGACGTGTCGAAGTCCTACGGCGATCGCACGGTGATCAGCCACCTGACGACCCGCATCATGCGCGGCGACCGCATCGGCCTGGTCGGTCCCAACGGATCGGGCAAGACGACGCTCCTGAGATTGCTGATGGGGGAGATCGAGCCGGACCCGGGATCGGGGACGGTGCGGCGCGGCGCCAACGTCGAGATCGCGTACTACGACCAGCAGCGCGAGCAGCTGGATCCGGAGGCGACCGTGCTCGAAGCCGTCGCCGACGGCAACTCGACGGTGACCATCAACGGCGAGGTCCGACACGTCCACGGCTATCTGGAGGATTTTCTGTTCCCGCCGGAACGCGCGCGCTCGCCGGTGAAGGCGCTGTCGGGCGGCGAGCGGAATCGCCTGCTGCTGGCCCGCCTCTTCACGCGGCCGGCGAACGTGCTGGTCTTCGACGAGCCGACCAACGACCTCGACATCGAAACGCTCGAACTGCTCGAGCGCCTGTTCGTGGAGTTCCCGGGGACGATCCTGCTCGTCTCGCATGATCGGGCGTTTTTGAGCGCGGTCACGACCAGGACAATTGCGCTTCAGGAGTTCCAGGGTTCCAGGGTTCCCGAGTTCCAGGGTTCTTCGGTTCCAAAGTCCAGAGCTTCAGAAGAACCTGCGCGCGCTCAGCGAAAACTGAGCTACAAGGAACAGCGGGAATTCGATGCGTTGCCTGAGAAGATTGCCACGCTGGAGGCGGAAGAGAAGGCCCTCGAGACGCGCGTGAGCGACCCGGCGTTCTACCAGTCCGGCAAAGCCGCGATCACCGAGACACTTGAACGCGTTGAGGCAATCAAGCAAGAGTTGCTCGTCGCCTACGCGCGTTGGGCGGAGTTGGACGAACGCGCCTGAAGGAGAGCCGCATGCGACCTGTTCACCTGGAAGGCCATCGATCGTCGAGCACGAGCTGGTTGCGCGCCGCGGTGCTTGGGGCCAACGACGGCCTCATCTCGACCAGTTCGCTCGTCGTCGGCGTCGCCTCGGCGGGCATGGACGCCTCCGGCGTGATCGTGTCGGCGCTGGCCGGCATGGTCGCCGGCGCGCTGTCGATGGCCGCCGGCGAGTACGTGTCGGTCAGCTCGCAGGCCGACGTCGAAGGCGCGGATCTGGCGCGCGAAACGCGGGAGCTCAAAGAAGATCCTGACGGCGAATTCGAGGAGCTGGCCGCCATCTACGTCGGCCGCGGGCTGTCGCCGGCGCTCGCACACCAGGTGGCCACCGAATTCACGGCGAAGGACGCGCTGACGACGCATCTCAGGGATGAGCTGGGCATCACCGATCTTTCGCGCGCGCGGCCGCTGCAGGCGGCGATTGCGTCCGCGCTGGCGTTCTGCGTCGGCGCGGCGTTGCCCGTCATCGTCGCCGCCGCGGCGCCGCTGACGGTCATTCCCACGGTGGTCACCGGCGCGTCGCTTGTGATGCTGGCCGGCCTCGGCGGCGTCGCCGCGCGCCTCGGCCGCGCGCCGATGGGGAAGGGCGCGCTCCGCGTCGTGTTCTGGGGCGCCGTCGCCATGGGCGTCACGGCACTGATCGGAAAAGTATTCGGGACAACGATATAGTCGCGCGCGGAGGGTTCATGGTCTCCGGTCGAAAGTTCTGGGTGCTTCTGCTGCTGAGTGGACTTGGATGTTCCGCGCCGGCCCCGGCGCCTGCGCCGGCCGCAACGGCCGCGATCTATTACGACAACGCGGGCCGCGCCGACAAATGGAGCGGCGGCGCGCGGATGATCCCGATCAAGACGCCGAAAGGCGAGTTCCGCGTCTGGACCAAGCGGGTCGGCAACAACCCCAAGATCAAATTGCTGTTGCTCCACGGCGGCCCGGCCGCGACGCACGAGTACTTCGAGGCGATGGACAGCTTCCTGCCAGGCGAGGGGATCGAGTACTACTACTACGATCAGCTGGGCTCGTTCTACTCGGACCAACCGGACACTGATTCGCTCTACGAACTCCCGCGCTTCGTGGATGAAGTCGAGCAGGTTCGTGTCGCGCTCGGGCTCGACAAGGACAACTTCTACCTGCTGGGGCATTCCTGGGGCGGCATTCTCGCGATGGAGTACGCCTTCGCCCACCAGGATCATCTGAAGGGGCTCATCATCTCGAACATGATGTCGAGCATCCCGGCCTACAACGAGTACGCCGAGAAGACGCTCATGCCGGCGATGGACCAGAAGGTCCTGGCCGAAGTGAAGGCGATCGAGGCGAAGAAGGACTACAAGAATCCGCGCTACATGGAGCTGCTGATGCCGGCGCACTACGAGAAGCACCTGCTCCGGCGACCGGCCGCCGATTGGCCCGACCCGGTTGTGCGCGCCTTTGCGCATCTGAACGAGAAGATTTACGTGCCCATGCAGGGTCCGAGCGAACTCGGCGCGTCGGGGAAGCTCGAGAAGTGGGATCGCTCGAAGGACCTCGGCCAGATCAAGGTCCCGACGCTCGTCATCGGCGCCGAGTACGACACGATGGATCCCAAGCACATGGAATGGATGTCGAAGCAGATTCCGGGCGCCAGCTACCTCTATTGCCCGAACGGCAGCCACTTGGCGATGTACGACGATCAGGACACGTACATGAAAGGCCTGATCGCATTTCTGAAGAAGTGACCGGTGTGATCGAGGACGTTCTCGCGTTCATCATCGAGATCGACAAGCTCAAGGGCGTGCTCCGCAAGGTGAAGCCGTTGGGGCTGGAGCGATACGAGAACCCGGCGGAGCACACGTGGCAGATCGCGCTGCTCGCGTGGTCGCTCGAGCCGTTTGCCGCCTCGCCGGTGGACATGAACCGCGTGATCAAACTGCTGCTCGTCCACGACATCGGCGAAATCGACACCGGCGACACGATGGCCTTTGTCACCGACGGCGCGGCAGAACGAAAGTCGGCGGAGCGCGTCGCGATCGAGCGGATCTTCGGCCTGCTGCCCGCGCCTCGTCGCGACGAGATGATCGCGCTGTGGCAGGAGTTCGACGACGAGGTGACGCCAGAGGCGCGGCTCGCGCATGCGGCCGATCGCGCGATGCCGGTGTTGCTCAATCTCGCCAACAACGGCCAAAGCTGGCGCGAAAACGGCATCACCTACGAGCGCGTCGTCAAACGCGTCGGCCCGCAGATCGACGCCGGATGTCCCGCGTTGTGGCAACATCTCAAACGCCGCCTCGCGGAGGAAAACGCGAACGGCTGGTTCGGAATCCGTCCGTGATACGCATCCTCCTTGCCCTCGTCACGTTGGCCGCCGGCCAGCAATTGCCGTCGTGGCCGCGCGAAGCCGATCAGCCGTCCGCGCCGAAGCCGGCCGCGGCGTCCGCCCGGCTCCGGGCGCTGGTGGGCGAGTACGGCACGGAGGCACAACCGGTCTACGTGCTCGAGGAGGGCGGAAGACTGTTTTCGATCATCGGGCGCGGCCAACCGTCGCCGCTTCCGGAGAGCGCGTTTGCCAACGGTCTCGTCACGATCGCCGGCACCAGTTATCCGCGACGGCAGGTCGGCCCTGAAGACGGCGGCCAGCTTCGCGTCACACCGCTCGCGCCCGTCGCCGACCTGCTCAAACGTGCCATGACCGAATCGCCGCCGAAGGAGACGGGAGACTTCCGTCCGGCGGAACTCGTCGAGCTGACGTCGCTCGATCGTTCGATTCACCTCGAAATTCGGTACGCCACCACAAACAATTTTCTGAGCTCTGTCTTCTACGCCGAGGCGCGCGCGTTTCTGCAGCGGCCGGCCGCCGACGCCGTGGCGCGAGCCCAGAAGGCGCTTGCGCCGCTCGGCTACGGACTGCTGATCCACGACGGCTATCGGCCGTGGTACGTGACGAGGACGTTCTGGGACGCAACGCCGCCGGAGAAGAAATGGCTGGTGGCCGATCCCGCCAAAGGTTCGAAGCACAATCGCGGCTGTGCGGTGGACCTGACGCTCTATGACCTGAAGACCGGCCGCGTCATCGAGATGCCGAGCACGTACGACGAGAGCACGCCGCGCGCCTACGCGTTCTATCCGGGCGGCACTTCGTTGCAGCGCTGGCACCGCGCGCTGCTGCGACGTGTGATGGAAGCCGAGGGCTTCACCGTCAATCCCGAAGAGTGGTGGCATTTCGATTACAGAGACTGGCAACGCTACGCGATCGGCAACGTGCCGTTCGATCGGATTCCGAAATCATGATCCGTTACGCCGCGCTGCTTCTCGCGATCATCGTGACGGGACTCGGCACGCTCGGGC
>SCUN01000052.1 GCA_004297655.1 Acidobacteriota bacterium
CGGCGGCGATCCCCAGGTCGTCTTGTAGCCCTTGACCGAAATAATGTCCTTCGCGCCCCAGGGCATGCCGTGCAGCGGGCCTTTGTATTTGCCCGCCGCGATTTCAGCGTCTGCCTGCTTCGCCTGCGCACGGCCGACATCGTCCAGGAACGTGACGACGTTGTTGAGCTTGTCGTTGTAGCGATGGAGGCGCGCGAGATACATCTCCGTCAGCTCGAGGGATGTCACCTTGCGCGTGCGCAGGAGTTCGGCGAGGTCGCGCACGGGCCAGAACGCGAGATCTTCGAGGTTCGCGGGACGCTTGAGCGCGGGCCGCACGCTGTACTTGACCGGACGCCGCGTCTTGTCGACCTCGATGCCGGGCACGACGGCGCTGAAATGGAAGGGCGGAGAGACGTCGTTGGGAATATCGATCTTGCGGAAGGCTTCGTAGCGCGAGAGCGCCTGGTTGGCGCCGTTGACCATCGCCTGGCGCTCGGCTTCGGTCGCGTCGACGCCGGCGAGTTTCAGCGCGTCGGTCACCATCGCGAGCGTGACGCGATCGGCGCCGGTGTCCTGCATGCGCGCCCACAGGATGCCGGGGGCGAGCGTGGCGCCGACGCTGGTGGCAGCGAAGTGCTGCATGAAGCGCCGGCGAGTAGAAGCGACGGATGGCATGGCGGTCCTCCAGCGGCGGATTGTAACGCCGCCGGCGAACCGCCGTGCCTATGTCGTGTTAACGGCCGAACCGATAGCCGATCTTGGCCATGAGCGAGCGGTTCTTGATGTTCGCCGAGCCGCCGGAGTCGTTGATGTTCACGAGGCCCAGCGTGTAGCGCACGTCGCCGGACCACGCGCCCTGTTCCACGCCGACGCCGGCCGACGCGCCAAGATCGAACGTCTTGACCTTGTTGCCGATGTCGACCGACAGGATGCCGTCCGATGAATCGGCCTTCAGCTTGAAGCCCGGCGTGAGGCCCGCGAACGCGTGGAAGTGCGTGTCATTGGTGCGCATGTTGCCGAACTTCACGAGCACCGGGATGTCGAGATACGCGAGGCGCAGCTTGTTCGACGAGCCGGCGATGCCGCTCTTCGCGCCGCGCTGCGCGACGAGCGCTTCGATCTGCAATCCGACGTTGTCGTTGATGCCTTTGCTGGCGAACACGCCGGCGACCGCGCCCCATAGACCCTTGAGCTCGGTGTCATCCTTCGTGCCCAGCGTTGACCACGTGGCACCGCCCGTGATGCCGCC
This sequence comes from Acidobacteriota bacterium, assembly GCA_004297655.1. GTDB lineage: Bacteria > Acidobacteriota > Vicinamibacteria > Vicinamibacterales > SCN-69-37 > SCUN01. The sequence goes on from SCUN01000052.1 coordinate 1,232, forward strand.
CGTCCACCCTTCCGTGGACATCACTGACTGACTCGACGAAGACGTCGATTGCGCAGAGGCTGCGACGGGGACCAGTGCGAGAACGAACATAAGTACAAAACTGAGAGTGCGGGTCCTGAACATCGTTGTTTCCTCCACCCCCACTCTCTTCCAATTTACGTGCCAGGCCTGTTCCCTATGGAACATCGCCGCATCGGCCGCTTTCGGGAAGTTGTTACCTGGTTTCGGGGCCTCCGTTAAGATGATGCGCTCACATCCCGGAGATCCGATGCGCCACCTTCGCTCAGTCGTCCGTCACTCGCTGCTCGCCCTTCTCTTCGCCATCGTCGTCGCGCCGTTGTCGGCGCAGAATCCGCCGCCGGCCGGCGCTCCGCAGACGCCGCCCGCGGGCGGCGGCTCGCAGGGCGCGGCCGCCAATCGCGGCCCGCGGCCGTACGACCAGGTGATCACGGCCGCCGCCAAGTCCGAGCGCGGCGTGCTGGCTGTGCATAAGGTCGCGGATCGTTACTTCTTCGAGATCGACAACGCGATGCTCGGGCGCGATTTCCTGCTCGTGAGCCGCATCTCGGGCGTGCCGGCCGGCACGAACGGCTTCAACACGGCGGGCAGTTCGCTCGCCGAGCGCATGGTGCGCTGGGAGAAGCGCGACAACAACATGCTGCTGAAGAGCATCAGCGTCGATTCGTACGCCGACGAGGAAACGCCGATCGCGAAGTCGGTGGCGCAGAACAACTTCGCGCCGATCCTGGCGTCCTTCCCGATCGCAGCGTTCGGCGCGAACAACGCGACGTCGGTCGTGGACGTCACGGATTTCTTCGCCGGCGACACGCCGGCGCTGTCGGGCTTGTCCACGGCGCAGCGCCGCACCTACGGCGTGCAGCGGTTCGATACGGCGCGCAGCTTCATCAGCGACATCCGCAGCTTCCCCACCAACGTCGAGGTCCGGCACGTCCAGACGTTCGCGGCGACCGAGGGGCCGGGCGATCGGTCGGGCGGGACGATCAGCCTCGAGATGCGGCAGTCGATCGTGCTCCTGCCAAAGGAACCGATGAAGCCGCGCGCTTTCGATCCGCGCGTCGGGTTCTTCACGGTCGAGCGCGTGAACTTCGGTCTCGACGAACAGAAGGCCGCGACCGAAACGTTCATCACGCGCTGGCGGCTCGAGCCGAAGGACCCGGCGGCGTACGCGCGCGGCGAACTCGTCGAGCCCGTGAAGCCGATCGTTTACTACATCGATCCGGCGACGCCGACTCGGTGGAAGCGGTACGTGAAAGAGGGCGTCGAGCAGTGGCAGAAGGTCTTCGAGAAGGCCGGCTTCAAGAACGCCATCCTCGCGAAAGATCCGCCGTCGAAGGCCGAAGATCCCGACTGGGATCCGGATGACGCGCGCGTGTCGATGGTCCGCTGGGCCGCGAGTCTCGTGCGAAACGCCGTGGGTCCGCACACATCGGATCCGCGCACCGGCGAGATCATCAACAGCGAAATCACCTGGTATCACAACCACATGCGGAGCTACCGCAACCGCCTGCTGCTCGAAACCGGCGCGGCGAATCCCGCGGCGCGCACGCTCGACATTCCCGAAGAACTCATGGGCGAGACGATGCGCCAGGTCATCACGCACGAAATCGGCCATGCGATCGGCCTGCAGCACAACATGGTCGCGTCGAGCTCGTTTCCGGTGGAGTCGCTGCGCGATCCGAAGTTCACGAGCCAGTACGGCGTGAGCGCGACGATCATGGACTACGCGCGCCAGAACTACGTGGCGCAGCCCGGCGACGGCCTCCAGCCGAAGGACTTCATCCGCCGCCTCGGCCCGTTCGACGACTTCGCGATCAACTGGGGCTACCGCGTGATTCCGTCCGCCGCAAATGAGAGGACGACGCTCAGTTCGTGGATCACGAATCAGACCGGCAGCCGTTTCCCGTATCGCTTCGTGCCCGCCGAGTTCGGCTCGCTCGATCCGCGGTCACAGACCGAGGACATGGGCGACGACGCCGTCAAAGCGTCGGGGTATGCGATCGCCAACTGGAAGAAGATGATCCCGAATCTCGTCGCGTGGACGACCAGACCGGGCGACGACTACTCGGACCTGCAGGAGCTGTACACCGAAGGCCTCGGCCAGTGGGCGACCTACATGGGCCACGTCGCCGGAGTGATCGCGGGCGTCAACGTCGATCTGAAGACCAGCGACCAGAAAGGCGCCGTCTTCTCGGTCGTGCCGAAGGCGAAGCAGCAGGAAGCGCTCGCTTTCCTCAACGACAACGTCTTCGTGACGCCCGACTGGCTGCAGCCGTCGTCGATCTCGGCGCTCATCGGGCCGAGTCCGCTGCCCGTGCGTCAGGTCGCCGTGCTCAACAACGTGCTGAGCAACGCGAAGCTCGGGCGGCTGGAGTTGATCGAGAAGTTCGACGCGACCAAGGCGTGGCCGGTCGCCGACTACATGTCGGAAG
>SCUN01000053.1 GCA_004297655.1 Acidobacteriota bacterium
CCGCACGCGAGTACGGACCTTGCGAACGAAATCGAACTGCCACACGAGGCTCGGCGGCTCTTCGTTCTCCACGGAATTATCGCCCGTGGCAAACAGCATCTGGCGGCCGTCCTTCGCCAGGTCGAGCGTGATGAACGTGTCCGGCTCCATGACGCTCTCGCCGGGGCGCCCGTCGCGGCCGATCCACGTGAGCGACGAGGGCACGGCCGGGCCGCGCGTCTGATAAGCCACCGCGCCGGACAGCGACGCCTCGTACTGCGCCTGGCCCGGCACCTCGGCGACCAGCATGTCGTCAACGAGCGGCGTAACGGGGCCCGTCAGCTCCGCGCGATCGACATCGAGATGCTGCGCGACCAGCACGCCGTCCTTGAGATAGATCAGCTGGCCGGTCGAGGCGTACCGCGCCTTGAACGCGCTCTTCACGAGCGGCCGGGCGGTGGTCGCATCGAGTGATCCGAGCATGATCATGCGATCCGCGGGATTCGGCGTGAGGTTCAGGTAGACGAAGCGGCGGCCGTCCGGCAGGAAGAACGGCCACGCCCCGGAACTCTCGCCCTTCGGACCGGCGAGCGGCAGCGGCGTCTCGATGCCGCCCGTGTCGGGGACGGTGGAGAGCGCGGCGGCATGTCCGCCGTCGGCGGCGTAGCCGCCTTTGCCGAACAGAATCACGCCGGGGCCCCAGGTGGCCGCCGACACGGCGCAGTCGCAGATCGTGCGCACGGCGTCGCCGGTGACCGACACGCGTTTCATCTTGCCGTCCGCGAAGAAGCCGATCGCCGAGCCGTCCGGCGACCAGAACGGCAGGTCGGCGCCCTCGGTGCCCGGCAGGAGCCGCGCGTCGAAGCGATCGAGCGCGCGCACCATCAGGAATCGGGTCGCGCCCTGCTGCACAACGAACGCGATCTGGGTGCCGTCGGCCGAAAACGCCCAATGCGAGTTGGCGTCGCTGTTGCTCGACTGGCGCACCATGGTCAGGCGCCCGGGCGGCGTGATCGACAATCGGATCAGCGGCGCGGCAGTACCGCTGCGCGATGCGCCGCCCAGCCAGAGCGCCCAGCCGGCGAGGCCAACGAGCGCGAGCCCGAGCGCCGCGATGAGCGGCACGCCGCGCCGCGCCGGCACGGACGGGTCCGGCGAGCGGTCTTCGAGCTCGATTCGCGCGTCGCCGATCGCCTGCAGCCGACGGCGCACGTCCCGATCGAGCGTGCGCGCCAGCAGCCGGCGCACGCCCGCGGGCGTCGCGGCCGGGAGGCGCGACCAGTCGGGAGATTCCTTGAGCACGTTCGCGATCGTCTCCGACGCGGTGTCGCCTGGAAACGCGCGCTGCCCTGTCAGCATCTCGTAGAGCAACGCGCCGAACGCCCAGATGTCGGCACGGCGATCCACCGGCCGCGCCTTTGCCTGTTCGGGCGACATGTACGCCGCCGTGCCGATGACCATGCCCATCTCGGTCGCGCGCGCCGTCATCGTGGGGCTATTCATCGGGTCGGCGCCCGACGCACCGCCGGGATCGACGGCCTTTGCGAGTCCGAAGTCGAGGACCTTCACGTTGCCGTCGGCGCGGATTTTGATATTGGCCGGCTTGAGATCGCGATGGATGACGTTGGCATCGTGCGCCGCCTCGAGCGCGTCGATCACCTGGCCGGCGATGCGCAGCGCCTCGCCGATCGGGATCGGACCGCGCGCGATGACCGCGGACAGATCGTCGCCGTCCACCAGCTCCATGACGATGGCGTTCGCTTCGATGCCGTAGATCGCGGCGATGTGCGGGTGGTTCAGCGACGCGAGCACGTGCGCTTCCCGCGTGAAGCGCGCGAGACGGTCGGCATCGGCCGCAAACGCGTCGGGCAGTACCTTGATCGCGACGTCGCGATTGAGCGTGGTGTCTCTGGCGCGATAGACCTCGCCCATTCCACCAGCGCCGATCGCGGAGACGATTTCGTAGGGACCGAGGCGAGTACCGGCGGACAGGCTCACTTCCCCAGGCCCTTCGCCTTCAACTCGTCGAACCAGTTGAGCACCACCCGTATGCCGGGAACCGGATCAGGCTCGCTCGGGTACGCAACCAGGAAACGGCGGCCGTCGGGCGAAAGTCCGCCCAGCAACGCGGCGGCCGGCAATTGGAACATCACCTGTTCACTGCCCAGAACCGCGCGACCGCCGTCGTCGCGAAACGACACCGACACGACATCGCGTCCTCGGAGGAAGTAGAACTCCCGGCCGTCCATCGACCACAGGGGATGACTGCCGCCGCGATTCGAAGCGCGAACGGATGTGCCGCCGTCGCGAATCGGATGCACGTAGATCTCCGAATCGCCGGAACGCGTCGACGAATACGTCATCCAGCGGAGGTCGGGCGACAACGCAACGCGCGTGTCCGTGGCCGTGTTGACGACCAGTGGTTTCGCCGCGCCGTTCGCGCCGGGTTCGCGCAAGAGCAGCGGGGTCGAGCCGTCGTGGCGCCATTCCTTTTCGATGAATCGGCCGTCGCGCGTCCACGCCATGATCTGCTCGTCGAAGTCCTGCGTGGCCACGGCTTCGAGGCCGGACCCGTCCGCGCGCGCCGTGTAGGCGTCGAATTCCCCTTTTCGAATAGAGATGAAGGCGATGGCGTCGCTCGACGCGTTCCACACGGCAAAGCTGTTGCTGCCCTTGATGTCGAGACGATCTTCCGTGCGTCGTGACACGTCCACCATCCACAACTCGTAGGTACCGCTCTCGACGCGACTGACCGCGACGTGCCTGCCGTCGGGAGAGAGCGTGACCTCTGCGACCGCGTGCGGCGCCAGCCCGAGCGACTCGAGGCGTCCGGATCGGTCCGCCCAGCCCAGTTGCATCTGCCGGAAGTTCGGACCCGGCGCGTACGCCAGGACGCCGTTGCCTGACACCGCGGTCGCGTCCCAGCTGTTACCGCCATCGGGCGTCACGCCGACCGCGTCGGTGAGCACACTGACGGGATCCCCGGTCGTGACTTCCTTGACCGGATCGAACGGGACGACGTGCCAGGCGCCGGCGTGCGAATAGAGGATGTGGCCCGACGGCAAGTACTTGGCATCGCTGCCGGCAAAGAGGACGCGGTGCTGTCCGGTCTTCGGATCGAGGATGCCGATGCGCGAGTCGATCACGCCCGCGCCGCTCATCAGGATCGTGAAGATGATGCGACCGCTCGGCAGCGGTCGCGGCCGCCAGTGGCCGCGTTCGCCGTTCGCGCGGCTCGGCTCGGTCAGCTGCCGGACCTCGCCCGTCGCCACGGCCACCGACGACAGCCCGGTCGCCCACGCGCGTGAAAACAGGATCGTATCGTCGGAGCCCCACGCGGCGCCCGGAATGTTGTCGGCGACATCCGCGATCGATATCGGGTCGCCGCCGGCCAGCGAGACCTTCTTGATCTTCCCGCCCGCAAAGAACGCCACCCATCGCCCGTCGGGTGAAATCAACGGCATCTTCGCGCCGTCGGTGCCGGGCATCGGCCTGGCGTCGAACGCGCCGAGGTCACGCCGGAACAACTGGTTCTTCGCGGCAAATACCAGCGTGCGCCCGTCAGGCGTCAACTGCGGCGCGGTCGGACTCTTCGCGTCGGGTCCGCTGACGATGAAGCGTGTCGGCACACTCGAGCCGCCCGTGCTGTCGGGAGCCAGGGCCCAGCCGGCGGCGAGACCCACCGCCGCGATGGCAAGCGCGCCGGCGGCCATGGCGGGCAGCGATGGGCGGCGCGTCTTCGCGGCCGTAGCGGGCGCGGCCGATTCGGCGAGGGTAGCGCCGGCGGCGATCGCATCGAGTTCCAGCCTGGCGTCGCCGATGTCGCGCTGCCGCCTACGCGGATCCTTCTCGAGACAGCGTTGGAGCAAACCGCGCAGCCGCAAGGGCGTCGCGGCGGGCAGCGTGGACCAGTCCGGCTCCTTCAGCACGACGGCCCCGAGAATTTCCGTGATGCTGTCGCCCGCGAACGCCTGGCGCCCGGTGAGCATTTCGAACAGCACCGCGCCGAAGGCCCAGATGTCGGCGCGCCGATCGACCGGCCTGCCCTTCGCCTGCTCCGGCGCCATATAGGCGGCGGTGCCGATGATCATGCCCATCTGGGTCGCCTGCGCCGTGAGCGTTGGCGAGTTGGCGAGGTTCCCGCTTCCGCTGCCGCTGCCGACGTCCGCGGTTCGCGCGAGTCCGAAGTCCAGCACCTTGACCGCGCCGTCGGCACGGACCTTGATGTTCTGCGGCTTGAGGTCGCGATGGACGATCCCGAGCTCGTGCGCGGCTTCGAGGGCATCGGCGATCTGCCGCGCAATGGCCAGAGCGTCGTCGAGCGGCATCGCGCCGCGCGCGATCAGGACCGACAGGTCGTCGCCCTCGACCAGCTCCATGACCAGGGCCGTGGAAACGACACCCGGTGTCGTTTCCACGGCGTAAATCGCCGCGATGTTCGGATGGTTCAGCGACGCGAGGGCCTTCGCTTCGCGCGTGAACCGCGCCACCCGGTCCGCGTCGAGGGCAAACGTCTCGGACAAGACCTTGATCGCGACGTCACGGCCGAGCGTCGTGTCCCTCGCGCGATACACCTCGCCCATCCCACCAGCGCCGATCGCGGAGACGATTTCGTAGGGACCGAGACGGGTGCCGGAGGAGAGCGACATCGGGACTGGAGGCGTGATTATACGGGGGAAGACGCCAGGGACGCGCGCTGACCCCGGAGTACAATTCCGGGATGGTTGGTGATTCGCGCGATCCGGACGTCGCAACGGATCCAGCCGCCGCGCAAGATCCCCCTGAGGATGCCGCCGTCGAGTCCGAGTGGTACGTCGAACACACGGCGCTGCTGATCAGCACACTCAAATGGGCGCTGTTGGGCGCCTGTGCCGGGATTTCCGTCGGACTCGGAACACGGGCGTTTCTCGTGTCGCTCTCCTGGTCCTCGGACCGCGTCCGCGCGCTGACGCCCCTGCCACTCCCGGCCTATGTGTGGTTGCCGCTCGCCCTGCCCCTTTGCGTCTGGATCATCCGCACATTCGCGGCCGAAGCGCGTGGGCATGGCACCGAGGCCGTCATTGCGGCGGTGCACCAGAAATCCGGACGCATCAATTGGCGCGTGGCGCCCGTCAAACTCCTCGGGACCGTGCTGACGCTCGCCGCGGGCGGGTCGGTCGGCAAAGAGGGCCCGGCGGCACAAATCGGCGCTGCGCTGACGAGCGCATCGGCCGACCTGCTGCGGTTGAGCGACGATGACCGGCGCCGCCTGGTCATTTGCGGCATCAGCGCGGGGTTTGGAGCCGTCTTCGGCACGCCCGTCTCCGGCGCGTTGTTCGGGATCGAAGTTCTCTATCTCGGGCGCATCGACTACTCCGTGATCTTTCCATCGCTCGTCGCGGGGATCGTCGGGCACCTGGTGTGCGGCGTGCGCGCCCCGTTTCCCGCGTTGGCGGCCGTGGCCGTCGTGATGCCACAGGCCCGGCAGGTCATGCTGATGGTCGCGGCCGGCGCCCTCTTCGGCTTGATCGCGTTGCTGCTCATCGAGTCCATGCGGTTCATTGACCGGCTCCTGGGCCCAATGCGGCATCGCCCCTATGCGGTGGCCGCCGCGGGAGGAATCAGTCTGGTCGTGCTGTATCTGGCGGCGGGCGACGCGTACGCCGGACTCGGCACGGATCGGATCAATTCCGTGCTGACGGCCAGCGCCCCGGTGGCGCTCGGCGCGTTCGCCCTCAAGATTCTGGCCACCGCCATCACGCTCGAAACGGGCGGTAGCGGCGGGATTCTGACGCCGATCTTCTTCATCGGCGCGACGAGCGGCGCGGCCCTGGCGCCGTGGCTGGGTCTGCCGTCGCCATTCCTGGCCGCCGTCGGGTTTGTCGCGGTCCTGGCCGCGGCCACCAACACGCCGATCGCCGCGGCCGTGATGGCCATGGAACTGCTCCCGGGCTCCGAAGGCGTGTATGCCGCATTGGCGGCCGCCGCCGCGTTCTTGATGGTCGGGCACCGCAGCGTCTACTCCAGCCAGCGGCTCGGCTTGTCGAAGTCCGGGGGCCTCGAGTTAGATCTCGGCGGCACGGTCGGCGACATGCACCATTCGAAGGTGCGCGTGCGCAAGGGCAGCATGGCCGAAAAGGCCACGCGCTTGTATCGCCGGCCCTAGGCGCCGCCGCCTACCGGATCTTCTTCGCGATCGACCCCAACACATCGCTGTCGAAGTCGTACACGATCACCTTCACGTTGGCTGGAAATCCCGTGACCGGGAATCGCACCGTGACGTTCGCCGGCACGCCGTCCTTCAGCGTGCGCTCGTAGAGGTCGTTCGGCAGTTTCAGGTTGAGCTGCTGGGAGAACCGACCCACCTGCTTCTGGTCGCGACTGCCGGCCACCACGGCGAGTTCCAGCGTGTATTCGCGGCCCGCCGGCGTGATGACCGGCGCAAGCTTCGCCAGGCCGACGCTGATCTCGACGACCAGCATCCGTGTCGCGCCGTCCATTTCCTCGCGGGTGTTGAAACCCACGGGGATGTCATAAACATCCACGCCCGTCATCAGCGCCGTCGCCATGCGCGTGTAGCTCAGCATCTCGCGCCGGCTGGGCAGCGTCAGCTGCGGCCGCGCGTAATAGCCGTGGCGATACAGCACCTGAGCGCCTTTCCGGGTGACCTTCACTTCGATCCGCCGGTACTTGCCGTCCTGCGTGCTGTTCGTCGCGTAGTAGCCGAGGAGATACCCGAACCGCGTCGCGTCGTCGATCCGCTTGACGGCTTTGTCCGCGTAGGCGTAGACCGATGAAATGCCGCCCGTCAGCTCCGACAACTCCCTGAGCGAGCGAATCGCGAACGACGCTCCGAAACCCATCGTCGGAATGCTCGATGTTGACGCCAGGACCGGCATCGCCGCCGGCGCGCCGCCGGTCTGAATCGTGTCCACGACCACGCGCGCGTTGTTAGCGGCGGCAGCGAGGGCCTGGTCCTGCGAGAACGTCGGGAGACCGAGTCCGAATTCGGTGACGAAGACGATGTGCTTCTCGCCTTCGATGAACCGGAGGTACTCGATGCCGGCGTAGAGCTTGCTGAGGTCCTGCGAACTGGCCGACGACCGCACCAGGAATTGTTCGAGCGTGCCCTCGACCCCCATCGAACCCACCGGGTCGATGGCGTCGGTCAGGAATGTGCCGGGCGGACGCGTCGAGTTGATTTCGGCCTGCTGCAAGGCATCGATGCGACGTTTGTTTTCCTCGACCGTGGGCGTCCGCTCGTTCGGATCGCTGACGAGCGTGTGCGCCGCGCGCAGCGACGGCACGGCAAATACCTGGTCGATGTCCTTCTGAATCCGCGGCGGAATGCGCTTGTCGCCGTAGATCGCGCGCAGCCCGCTGAACCACTCGAAGAGTTTTGTCTCGATCCGATCGTGCTCCCGCTTGAATCGCTCGAGCAGTTCTCCGAGCCCGGCGTGATTGGTCGTAAAGTCGGTCGCGCGGTTCCACGCGAGGATCGCGACCTGATCCTGAGGCAGCACGCGATCGCGCAGAAACTCGATCATGGCGTCCACGCCTTTCGACGGCGGCTGCAGCCGGCCCCGGCCCAGCACGAGCAGGAACACGCGGCCGTTCTGCGGCTTCAGCGTGTCGGTGCGCGCCGCGGCGCGCAGCAGCCCCGGCGCGTCCTCGGTCGGCACCGCCGTGAGCGCCGTCGCCGAGAAGTGCGCGATCGCCTGCGGCGCGCCGTTCTCGGTGACCACGAACTCGCTCTGCTTCAAGTCGGTGATCGGCTTGCCGTTTCGGTCGAGCACACGCACGTCGAGCGGCACGAGCGTGGCGCCGCTGCGAAACACGGGCGGCGTCTGCGTCTGCGTCTGCGGAGTTTGCGCGGCGAGCACCGCGCAGGCGGCGACGATGGCCAGTAGCTTCATGGCTAGTTGTTCTGCACCCGAATCGCGACGAGCTGACGGGTGGACCCGCTCGGCCCGGACGCATTGAGTTCGATCAGATAGTCGCCCGGACCGAGCGGTCCGAGCACCAGATCGGCCGCGAGGACGGCGCCGGGCATCTCGGCGAGCG